>NZ_DHEI01000036.1:17585-49173 GCF_002399805.1 Flavobacterium sp. UBA4854 | reverse complement strand
TGGGAGAGTATGTCGTCGCCTTTTTTTGAAAACCCTATCCAGATCGGATGGGGTTTTTTGTTTTATAGCCGTTTTTTAAATTATCAGATTTAAAATCTGTTTCTAATTTTCATATTTACCTCTAAAGAATGAATCTACTCCTTCAATAGGGTATGTTAGGATGGAAAAGGCATATTTCTTTGGAAAAATAACATTTGTATTATCCAAAAACTTCTTCCGTAGAAGATAGAGCCGATAGTCTGGCCCAAAGGGAAATATAATAAGTCTTTTATGGTTTGTATGTCAGTGTGTTATGTTTTTTTGTCTTAATTGAATTTTTTGTCGTCAACATCATGTATGAACTGAATTACACCATCCATAAAAACTTTTTGATCATCCCACATGGCCAAGTGACTTCCATTTGGACAGTATAAATAACGTCCTTTTTTGACTAATTTACTTTGCTCTTCCATTGCTTTTGGATCCATTGTGTCATATTTTGCACCAATCATTAAGGTTGGAATCGTAATTTCATGTAATCGATTTTTAATGTCCCATTTTGCTAATCTTCCGCTTATTCCAAATTCGCTCGGACCTTGCATTAAAGTGTAAATTTCTCCATTTGCATGCTTGCTAGCTCGATTTAAACCGTCTGGCCATTCTTCAAGTCGACATAAATGCTCTTTATAAAAATTAGGAATCAATAACTCCATATATCTTGGATTATTAAAGTCTTTTTTGGCTTCCAAAGCCCTTATTTCTGCTAAAACTTCTGGTTTCATTTGTTTTGCTAGAACTTCGTCTGCATATTTTCCATATTCTGGAGCACTCGCCATCATGTTTGATACTAATAAACCTTTCATATTTTGCTGATATTTCAAAGCATATTCCATTGCTAGAATTCCTCCCCATGAATTTCCTAATACATAAAAATTTTCTTTATCTGCGTTAATAGCTTTTCTAACTTGTTCAACTTCTTCAACAAATCGTTCTGTAGTCCATAAACTGCTGTCTTTTGGCTGATCGCTGTAATAAGAACCCAATTGATCATATTCATAAAATTCAAAACCTTCCCTTTGAAAAAATGTTTCAAAACATTCCATATATTCGTGAGTCATTGCTGGTCCTCCATGTAATAATAAAACTTTTATTTTAGGATTGTTTCCAAATCGTTTTGTCCAGACTTTAAATTCTCCAATAGGTGTTTTTATTGGAATCATTTTTACTCCGGCCGATTCAACTTTATCTTGATTATAGGTAAAATAAGCGGGTAATATTTTGGCTTGATTTTCATTTTTGCATGATGCAATTAATAGTGTAAGTACTAGAATAGAAATGTAACGCATATGTTTTTGTTTGACGGTTTATACTAAATTACAAATTTTATTAAGATGTAAATTAAGAACTTTTTTGGATTTAAGTGCTATTTTATCAATGTGTTATGGAGATAAATGTTTCTTAAATTAATTTGAAAGTGTTTTTTCTTATTGTAAATTAGTGAAGTATACTTAAACAGTGAAATTATGAAAAAGAGAGTGTTTTTAACTATTATATTGTTATCTATAACAATATCAGTTAGTGCGCAGAAGAAAATTGAAATAACAGAACTTCCAAAATCGGCACAGGAATTTCTAAAAAAGCACTTTAGCCATACTTCAATAGAAATTGCTAAAAAAGATGCTGAACATGGAGAAAAAGGTTTTGAAGTAAAACTAAAAGACGGAACAGAAGTAGAGTTCTGGAAGGATGGTTCGTATCGAGAAGTAGATGGTGGAAGTAATCCAATTCCAACAGATTTTATTGCAGATGCAGTAAAAGCTTACGTTGCCAAAAATTATCCTAATGAAAAAATTACTCATATCGATTATGGGCATAAAGATTTGGATGTTGATTTAACCAATAATATTGATTTAGAGTTTACAAAAGATGGTAAAATTCTAAAAGATAAGAAACATAGGTAATGTGTTTTATTTTTTAAGTGATTTTTGAAAATATAAACGTGAGAGAAAATAGTTTATATTTACATCTTCTATTAGTTGTTTTTATGGAAGAAAATAAACATGTAACGATTTATGATATTGCTGAAAGACTTAATTTGGCAACATCGACCATTTCACGAGCTTTAAAAGACCATCACACAATTAGTGATAAAACGATAAAGAAAGTGAAAAAAACTGCAGAAGAAATGGGATTTGTTCCTAATACTTTGGCTGCAGGTTTGCGAGGTAATAAAACTAAAACCATTGGGGTTTTAATTCCAACAGTTACACAGCCTTTTTTATCTTCATTAATCAGCGGAATCGAAATTACAGCTCAAAAGTCTGATTATACTGTAATCATTATGCAGTCACATGACTCCTATGAAGAAGAAGTCAATATGGCGAAATCTCTTTACAGTAATCGTGTGAGCGGTGTAATTTGTTCGTTGGCAATGGAAACGCGCGATACGTCACATTTTCATCAATTTTCAAACAATAATATTCCGTTAGTTTTTGTCGATAGGGTTCCTAAAGATTATAATACTTTTAGAGTCGTGATTGATAATTACTCAGCAGGTTACAAAGCTACAAAACATCTTATTGAGCAGGGCTGTATTCGTATTGCCCACATTACGGCAGGATCAGAATTAGGAAATTTATATAATGAAAGAAAAAGAGGCTACATCGAAGCCTTAAAAGATCATAATGTTGATATAGACGAAAATCTGATTATCAATTTAAATTCAGTTACTTACGAAGACGGTGTGAAAGCCAGTAACGCTTTGTTTGATTTAAAACCAATGCCGGACGGATTATTTGCCCCTGGAGATATTATCGCTGTAAGCGCCGTACAAACAGCTAAAAAACGCGGTATAAAAGTGCCAGAAGAATTTAAAGTAATTGGTTTTAATAATGACCCAATTTCGCAGATAATCGATCCTAATTTGTCGACTATCACGCACCCGGCAGAAAAAATGGGAAAAGCGGCGGCAGAAATCATTATCAAAAATTTGAAATCAGCGAAAAATGATGACGCTAAGGAAATTACTTTTTTAAATACAGAAGTACTCGCACGAGAATCTACTCAAAAATAAAATCAAGAATATTTTAATAATAAGGCTTATCGATTCATTTGGTAAGCCATGATTTTTATGAAAACAATTACACTTCCTGACGAAATGAATTTAGAAAAATCACAGCAAGTTCATGTTGTGGGTTATAGCAGTTCTAAAGATGTTTCGAAACAGCAGATTATTCTCAATCAAAACATAATCAGTTTTTTGAATGAAGGGACAAAAGAAGTCATTTTTGATAATGAAGCTTTGTCGATAACACCTTCTAAGTTTATTATAATGAGATCTGGAAATTGTTTAATGACAGAAAAAAGAGTTTCTGAAACTTCGCTTTATAAAAGTGTTCTTTTGTTTTTTTCTAATGAGATGCTTCATAATTTCATTAGAAAAATGGAATCTGAAAGATCAGAATCAATCGAAGCAAAATCGGTTTATGCATTTGATTATGATGATTTCTTAAAACGTTTTGTAGAAAGTTTAGCCGATATCTCTAACCTTTCAAAAGCTATTCAGCCAAAATTATTAGAAGTAAAATTTGAAGAAATTATGTTCTATCTCATTGATAAATACGGAACTAATTTTCTTTATTCTTTAACTACAAACAGCGATGATGTTGCACAAAAATTCATTCGAACTATCGAAAACAGTCATTTAAGTAAACTAACTTTAAAAGAATTAGCCTTTTTATGTAATATGAGTGTTTCGACTTTTAAAAGAGAATTCGAAAAATACTATTCAGAATCTCCTATAAAATGGTTTCAAAATAAAAGGCTGGAACATGCACATTATCTGTTGAGCCAGGAAAAAAGTCCTTCTGAAGTTTATTTTGAAGCTGGTTACGAAAACCTTTCAAGCTTCAGTCAGGCTTATAAAATCAAATATGGCGTAACTCCAAAACATCATAAAGCAGTTTGAGCTTTTTGCAACAGTTTTTGAACCTTTACCTAAAATTATTCAGTTATTCCAAATTTAACTTTGCTTAAAATTTTAAATCAGATAAAATGAAAAAGCTTAGTTTAATTTTAGCGATGTCAGTGATTTTCTCGACATCTATTTTTGCACAAAAAACATTTACCTTAACTAGTAAAGATTTAGGAGGAGAAACTACAAAAGTTCAAGAATTCAATGGCTTTGGATGTTCGGGAGAAAACCAATCTCCACAGTTGTCTTGGAAAAATGCTCCAGAAGGAACCAAAAGTTTTGCCGTAACTATGTACGATCCAGATGCGCCTACAGGAAGCGGATTCTGGCACTGGGTTGTAGTTGATATTCCAGCAAATGTAAACGAATTGGTAACCAACGCAGGAACTAAAAATCTTGTTCCAAAAGGGGCAATTCAAAGTGTTACCGATTACGGTATTAAAGGATTTGGAGGGCCTTGTCCGCCAGTTGGTCACGGATATCATCAATATATCATTACCGTTTATGCTTTAAAAACCGATAAATTGGGAACAGATGAGAATACAAATCCGGCAGTAGTAGGATTTAATCTTTGGAATCAGACTTTGGCAAAAGCCAGTATTGTAGCATATTACAAAAGATAAAGTATCAGTAAAGAATTCTGATCTCTGAATTCTTAAAATCGAAAAATTACGGTACTATAGGCAGGATAGTTTTTTAAATTATCCTGCCTTTATTTGTTAATAAAATTATTTTTTTGAAAAAAGCAGCGCTAAAATTTTTTTCTTAAATAACAATCTTATATTTTTACGCAACCGATTGCAATTGTTGTTTTATTTAAGATTGTTTATTTTTTAAATTAAAATTTTATTAAATATTCTTAATTGAGAATAAAACATTAATTCTTTCAAAATAGAATTGTAAAGAATAAATTAAAACCAGATGACTTCATTAAGATTTGTTTTCCTGCTTCTTTTGATTTCCTTTTCTGCTTCGGCACAAAAGGATTATAAATTATGGCTTCAATATAATGCCGTGAGTAATTCTGCAATGGCTTCAGAATACAAAAACAATCTTAAAGGAATTGTTGTTTTAGGAAATTCAGAAACCATTAAAATTGCGGAGAAAGAACTTAAAACAGCTTTTGAAGATATGCTGAGTGTTATTCCAGAAATCAAATCGGATATAAAAGGAGAAAATAATCTAATTGTTGGTTCGCAAATAAGTTTAAATGCTGAAATCAAAAATGAACTGAAATCTGATTTTGAAAAAATAAATGACGAAGGTTTTATTATCAAATCCATTTCTTTTAAAAACAAAAAACAAATCATTATTACAGGAAAAAATGACGTTGCCGTTTTATATGGAGTTTTCAATTTCCTGAGAATTTTACAAACGAATAAATCAGTTAAAAATTTAAACATTGCCGATTCTCCAAAAACAAATATCAGAATTTTAAACCATTGGGATAATTTAGATCGAACAGTCGAAAGAGGTTATGCTGGATTTTCGCTTTGGAATTGGCAGAAACTTCCAGATTTTATCGACGAGCGCTATATTGATTACGCTAGAGCGAATGCCTCAATCGGAATTAACGGAACGGTTTTGACCAATGTAAATGCCAATGCTTTAATTCTGACTCCACAATATTTAGAAAAAGTTGAAGCTTTGGCAAATGTCTTCAGACCTTACGGAATAAAAGTTTATTTAACAGCAAGATTTTCGGCACCGATCGAAATTGGAAACTTAAAAACAGCCGACCCAAAAGATGCTCAAGTAGTTGATTGGTGGAAAAATAAAGCAGCAGAAATCTATAAACGAATTCCAGATTTTGGAGGATTTTTGGTGAAAGCTAATTCTGAAGGTCAGCCAGGTCCACAAAACTATGGAAGAGATCACGTTGATGGAGCAAATATGCTTGCTGATGCTGTTGCGCCTTTTGGCGGTGTAATTATGTGGAGAGCATTTGTATATTCTGAACATGATGCTAATGATCGTGCCAAACAAGCTTACGCTGAATTTCAGCCTTATGATGGAAAATTCAAAGAAAATGTAATTGTTCAGGTCAAAAATGGAGCAATCGATTTTCAGCCAAGAGAACCTTTTCATCCGTTATTTGGCGTGATGCCGAAAACGCCTTTAATGATGGAATTTCAAATCACGCAGGAGTATTTAGGTTTCAGTACGCATTTGGTTTTTCTGCCTAAATTATTTCAAGAAGTTCTGGAATCTGATACCTATCAAAAAGGAAAAGGTTCGACTGTTGCGAAAGTTGTAGACGGAACTCTATATCAAAATAAACTAACTGGAATTGCTGGCGTTGCCAATATCGGAAACGATTTAAACTGGACAGGACATCCTTTCGCACAAGCAAATTGGTATGGTTTTGGGCGATTGGCTTGGAATCCGTATTTAGATTCTGATAGTATTGCGGACGAATGGTTGAGAAGCACTTTTTCGAATGACCAAAACTTCATTAAACCTGTAAAAGATATCATGATTGAATCGCGAGAAGCGGTTGTAAATTATATGACACCGCTGGGTTTACATCATATTATGGATACGGGACATCATTACGGACCAGGACCTTGGGTTTCTAATTTATCAAGACCAGAATGGAATCCGACTTATTATCATAAAGCCGACAAAAACGGAATTGGTTTTGACCGATCAAAAACGGGAACTAATGCGACTGCACAATATGCACCCGAAGTTGAAAAACTTTTTGATAATTTAGAAACTTGCCCAGAAAAAGATCTTTTATGGTTTCATCACGTTTCATGGGATTATAAACTAAAAAATGGCCTGACGCTTTGGAATAACTTGGCGTTAAAATATCAGGAAGGTGTAAATCAGGTAAAGGAAATGCAGAATGTTTGGAAGAAAACCGAAAAATATATTGACAGCGAACGTTTTAACGAAGTAAAAATGTTATTGGAAATTCAGTATAAAGAAGCAAAATGGTGGCGCGATGCATGTTTGCTATATTTTCAGCAGTTTTCGAACAAAGAACTTCCTGAAGGAGTTGAAAAACCAACACAAACTTTAGAGCATTTTGAATCATTAAAATTTCCTTTTGCGCCAGGGAATGGATAATAAATTTGAGTAATTGTAACGCGGATAAAACGGATTTGCTATCGCAAAGACACGGAAAAAAGGCGGATTTTTTTATGAAATTGAGAAAAAAAAATCCTCGTAAATCAGCGATTTCACGATAACGAATCCGTTTCATCTGTGTACAAAAAAATATATTTTATAGAAAATTATGAGTAAGAAAACAGCAATTGTAACTGGAGGAAATTCAGGTTTAGGTTTTGCGACAGCAAAGAAATTATGTGATAACGGAATAAAAACTTACATAATCGGAAGATCAAAAGAAAAAACAGAAGATGCCTGTAAGGAAATTGGAGAAAATGCTATTCCAGTAATTTTTGACTTAAATAATCTAGCTGGAATTCCTGCGATGATTGAAAGCATCATAAAAGAAAATTCAATTGATATTTTGGTAAATAATGCTGGAATCAATATGAAAAAAGAAATTCCAGAGGTAACTGATGAAGATTTTCTTTCGATAATTCATACTAATTTGTTGAGTGTTTTTGCGGTAAGTCGCGAAGTCATAAAAAATATGAAATCTAACAAAAGCGGCAGTATCATCAACATTAGTTCGATGGCATCTCAATACGGAATTCCAAAAGTGATTGCTTATTCGGCAAGTAAAGGCGCAATTGAGTCCATGACGCGTGCAATGGCGACAGAATTAGCGCCTACAGGAATTCGAGTAAATTGTATTGCTCCTGGATTTATTAAAACCAAAATGTCTGCTGCTGCTTTGGATAATGATCCAGAAAGAAAAAATAAAGTATTAGGAAGAACTCCAATGGGCTTTTTAGGAGAACCTTCAGACATTGCAGATGCGGTATATTATTTCGCTTTAAGCGAATCAAAATATACTACTGGTACAGTTTTGCCTGTTGATGGCGGAAATAGTATAGGATTTTAAGTCTAGATGAAATAGCTCGCAAAGGCGCGAAGCCGCAAAGTATTTTTCCTTTAAGTTTTTTAAAATAAAACTTTGTGAATTAACGCCTTCGTGGCATAAAAAAAGAGAAGTATGATAAAAATGCAGCAAACCATGAGATGGTTCGGTCCAAGTGATAACGTCAAGTTGATCGATATTCGACAAGCTGGTGCGACTGGAATTGTCACCGCTTTGCATCAAATTCCGGTTGGAGATATCTGGACGATTGAAGCAATAAAAGAAAGACAGGAAATCATTCGCAATTATGGTTTGGAATGGACGGTTGTAGAAAGTCTTCCGGTTCATGAAGAAATCAAACGCGCTTCTGGAAATTATTTGCAATACATTGAAAATTATAAAATCAGTTTAAAGAATCTGGCCGAGTGTGGCATCAAAATTATAACCTACAATTTTATGCCGATTTTGGATTGGGTAAGAACCAATCATAATTTTATAAATGAAGATGGAAGTAAAGCTCTTTTATACAATCAGGACGCTTTTACCTATTTTGATGTTTTTCTTTTGAAAAGACCAAATTCTGAAAATGATTATTCAGATGCTGAAAAAGAAAAAGCTTTAAAATTTGGCAATCAATTGTCTGAAAAAGAAAAAGCATTATTATTTAAAAATGTTTTGTTAGGACTTCCGGGAAGTACAATCCATTTTACGGCAGAACAAATTTTGTCGCTTTTAGAAAACTATGCTGAAATTGATAATCAAAAACTAAGAGAAAACCTGATTTATTTTCTATCGGAAGTAACACCAATTGCAGAGCAAAACGAACAAAAATTAGCGATTCATCCAGATGATCCCCCGTTTTCGGTTTTAGGACTTCCAAGAATTGTTTCGACAGAGGCTGATTTAAAAGCGATTTTCAACGCCGTTCCTTCAACAGCAAACGGATTGTGTTATTGTACAGGCTCATTAAGTGCCGATCCAAAAAATAATCTAGAGAAAATAATAGACGATTTTGGAAACCGAATTCACTTTTTACACCTGCGAAATACCATCCGCGAAAGCGAAACTATTTTCAGGGAATCAGAACATTTAAACGGCGATGTTAAAATGGAAATAATTGTGGAGAAATTATTGTTGTTGATGAACAAAACCAAAATAAGTCTTCCAATGCGTCCCGATCATGGTTTTCTTCATCGAGTTGATGAAGCAACAGAAACTTACCCAGGTTATTCTTTAACAGGAAGATTAAAAGGTCTTGCTGAATTGAGAGGTTTGGAAATGGGAATTGCTTACAAGTTGAATTTGTAAATATTCTTTCCTGTCGGGTTCGCGATTAGAAAAGAAAAACGTACTGTTTGTCATTCCGAGGAACGAGGAATCACACTCGGAATTCGACAAAGATTGGCGAAATTCTATGTGGAATTTCTCCTTACGTCGAAATGACAAAACTAATGTAGACAAAGAAAATCTATGATTCTATGTGTTTAAAAATTAAAATTTCCTACATCATCACACTGCTTTTCCTAATCGGATTAAGCACAAAATCGCACGCCATAAATCCAGAGAAATATGTAGTCAATCAGTTTTCTGTAGAAAACTTTCCATTAGTTTCAAAAGGAAAAATAGCTTCGATTTTTGTAGACGATAAAGATTATACTGGAGTTTTAAAAGTGGTTGGACATTTAGAAAATGACATTTTTAAAGTTTCCGATTTACATCCGAAAAGAATTAAAAAGATTGCAGGAGCAGAAGATTTTGTTGTTATTATTGGAACATTAGGAAAAAGCAAAATAATAGATCAATTAGCCAAACAAGGAAAAATTGATGTACATCAGCTTCAAGGAAAATGGGAAAAGTTTACAACCCAAATTATCGAAAATCCGTTTAAAGGAATTAAAAAAGCGCTCGTAATTGCAGGTTCAGATAAAAGAGGAACGATTTACGGAATTTACGATTTATCGAATCAAATTGGAATTTCGCCTTGGTATTTTTGGGCAGATGTTCCAGTGAAAAAACAATCAGAATTGCATGTTTTGCCTGGAGTTCACACGCAGGGAGAACCAAAAGTAAAATATCGTGGGATTTTTATAAACGATGAAGCTCCAGCTTTGACAGGGTGGGCTTTTGAGAAATACGGTGGATTCAATTCAAAATTCTATGATACGGTTTTTGAATTGATTCTGAGAATGAAAGGCAATTATTTGTGGCCAGCAATGTGGGGCAGAATGTTTTATGTTGAAGATCCGCAGAATGCTTTTTTGGCCGATGAATACGGGATTGTCATGGGAACTTCACATCATGAACCATTGACGCGCGCTCATGCTGAATGGGGAAAATCAAATGGGAAATGGGATTTTAATACCAATTCGGAAGCCTTGATTCAATTTCTGGAAGGACGGAATTAAACGAATGGGAAATAAAGAAACCATTGTTACAATCGGAATGCGTGGTGACGGTGACGAACCTATGACGGAAGGAACTGCAATTGATTTATTAGAAAATATTGTCAAAACCCAACGAAATATCATTCAAGAAGTAACTAAAAAACCGATTGAAGAAACGCCTCAAATGTGGGCACTTTACAAAGAAGTTCAAGATTATTATGACAAAGGAATGACTGTTCCAGATGATGTAACACTATTATTGTGCGATGATAATTGGGGAAATATTCGAAAACTTCCTGAGCTCGATTCAAAACCAAGAAAAGGCGGTTACGGAATTTACTATCATTATGATTATGTTGGAGGACCGAGAAATTATAAATGGATCAATACGAACCAAATTGAGCGTACTTGGGAACAAATGGATTTAGCATATCAATATGGAGTTGATAAAATCTGGATTGTAAATGTAGGCGATATCAAACCAATGGAATTTCCGATTGCCTTTTTCTTGGATATGGCTTGGAATCCTGAAAAGTTTAATGCGGAGAATCTAGCAGATTATTATGTGAATTGGGCAAAAGAAAATTTCGGAAATCAGTTTACAGAAGAAATTGCCACTATTTTAAAATTATATACTAAGTATAATGCGCGAAGAAAACCGGAATTATTAGATGCTAAAACATACAGCGTAACCAATTATAACGAAGCTGATCGAGTTGTTGCTGATTATCAAAATTTGGTAGAAAAAGCCAATTTTATTAACGAAAAATTACAACCAGAGTATAAAGATGCTTTTTACCAGCTGGTTTTATTTCCGGTTTTGGCTAGTTCCAATTTAAATGAAATGTATGTTGCAACAGCCAAAAATCAATTGTATGCAGCACAAGGTAATGCCGTTGCAAATGCGTATGCTGAAAAAGTAAAAGAGTTATTTGAAAAAGATAGTGAGCTTACCAATTATTATCATACAAAATTAGCAAATGGCAAATGGAATCATATGATGTCACAAACGCATATTGGATATGATAATTGGCAACAGCCAGAAAAAAATGTGATTCCGAAAACAAAAACAGTTGAAATTTCAATCAAAGCTCAAGCAAAAATTTCGACTGAGAATTCTCCAAAGGTTGAAACATCGATTACTAAAAATTTAGAAAATGCTCACGGTTTTGTTGAGAACGACGGTTACATTTCAATAGAAAGTAAAAATTATTCTAAAGCTATAAATTCAGATTCAGTAAAATGGACTTTAATTCCAAATTTGGGAAAGACAGATTCTGGAATAACGATAAAACCCTCAAATATTCAACCGTTTGAAATTTCAGAACAATCGCCAAGATTAGAATATGATGTTTGCTTTTTCAGTAAAGGAAAAGTAAAGGTAAAAGCATATTTTTCGCCGACAATCAATTTTAAAATAGGAAACGGATTGAAATATGGAATTGCTTTTGATTCAGAAAAACCTCAAATTATGAACCTCAACGAAGATTCTTCAGAGAAAAATTGGGCAGAATCGGTGGCAAACAATATTAAAATTATAACCTCAACGCATCAAATAGAAAATGCAGGAAATCATGTTTTGAAAATTTATGCGATTGATTCGGCTTTAGTGCTTCAAAAAATTGTAATTGAAACAGAAGATGGAAAAGTTTTAGAGTCGTATTTGGGACCGCCAGAGAGTTTTAGGAAGGAATAATTCTATAAGGTAAGACGTTCTATTTGTCATTTCGAGGAACAAGGAATCACACGCGGGATTCGATAAGGTTGAAGACATTCTATGCGGAATTTCTAGTGCGATTTGCTTCGCCTGATCGCTATCGCTCGGGTCTCGTTCCTCGAAATGACAAACGAAGTGAAAAAACTATTAACTATTTAAACCAAAAGATATGAAATTTATTAAACCTTATTTATTTGCCGTCACGACCTTGCTGGCTGTAAGCTGCACTTCGCAAAAAGAAACGGCTTCATTAAAAGATGCTTATAAAAACGATTTTTATATTGGAACTGCTTTAAGTGCCAATCAAATAGAAGTCAAAAATGCTAAAGAAGATTCTCTTATTCGAAAAGAATTTAATGCTATTACGGCTGAGAATATTATGAAATCTATGTATGTACATCCACAAAAAGACAAATATGATTTTACTTTAGCAGATAAATTTGTCACGTATGGAGAAAAGAATAAAATGTTTATTCATGGACATACTTTGATTTGGCATAGTCAATTGGCACCTTGGATGGAGAAAATCGCAGACAGCACAGAAATGAAAGCTTTTATGCAAGATCATATCAATACGATTGTTTCCAAATACAAAGGAAAAATCAATTCTTGGGATGTTGTAAACGAAGCTTTAAATGAGGATGGAACTTTGAGACAATCTGTTTTTTTGAAAACACTCGGAGAGAAATATCTTGTTGATGCTTTCAAATTAGCGGCAAAAGCAGATCCTAAAGCAGAATTATATTATAACGATTATAATATTGAAGAGCCAGCAAAAAGAGCAGGAGCGATCGCCTTAATCAAAAAAATAAAAGCAGAAGGAGGAAAAGTAGACGGCGTTGGAATTCAAGGACATTGGAGGTTAGGAAGCCCGTCAATAGAAGAAATTGAGAAAAGTATTTTAGAGTATTCGGCTTTAGGAGTTAAAGTAGCGTTTACAGAATTAGATATTACAGTATTACCAAACCCGTGGGATTTAAAAGGGGCAGAGATTAGTCAAAATTTTGAAGGAAGCGCGAAAATGAATCCGTATCCTAAAACATTGCCAGATTCTATTCAAAACAAGCTTGCAGAGCGTTACGCTTCGATTTTTAAATTATTTTTGAAACATAAAGATAAAATCAGTAGAGTTACTTTTTGGGGTGTTCATGATGGACAATCTTGGTTAAATGATTGGCCGATAAAAAGAAGAACAAATTATCCGTTACCATTTGATGCAACTTTAAGACATAAAAAAGCTTACGATAGTATTTTAAATCTCAAAGAGACCAAAGAATAAATAATAAAATGGCTTAAGGATTGATAAATTACCCAACAATCGGTTGTGGTTTGAAAAATAACTTAAATAAAGTGAAGTAAATTTGCATAATATGTTTTTTTGTCTAATTTTACACAACCGATTGTTTTAATTGTAATTTGCATTCCTGCAAGGTTTTCATAACCTTGTAGGTATAAAATTGAAGAGCAGTTTTAATCAATAGGAAACCTACAAGGTTATGAAAACTTTGCAGGAGTAAAAACTAACTAACCAACAAAATGACCACAAACCCACCAATGACTAACATTTCACAAAAACTATCCATCAAAGAAAAAATTGGATACAGTTTAGGAGATCTTGCTGCAAATCTTGTTTTTCAGACTTTGATGACCTATCTGGCGTATTTCTACACCGACATTTACGGCTTGTCGCCAACCGATTCTTCGATCATCATGCTGATCGTTGGATTAATTGCTGCTTTTATTTTTAACCCAATTATTGGAGTTTTAGCAGATAGAACGAGTACTAAGTGGGGAAAATTCAGACCTTGGATTTTAATAACCGCAATTCCACTTGGAGTGGTGGCGTTATTAGCATTTTCAACTCCCGATTTTTCGTATAAAGGAAAAGTAATTTATGCTGTTGTAACCTATATTTTATTGCTTCTTTTTTATGCGGCAAACAATCTCCCGTATTCTGCTTTAAGCGGTGTTATTACAGGCGATATGAAAGAACGAAACAGCATGTCGTCATACCGTTTTGTAGCAGTTATGTTTGCGCAATTTTTCGTTCAGGTTTTCATGCTTGGGATTATTAAAAGCGCTGGAAATGGCGATAAAGCAATTGGAATCGAGAAAGTAATGACTGCTCTGGCAATTATTGGAACAATCATGCTTTTAATTACTTTTTTAACGACGAAAGAAAGAATCATTCCGAAACCAGAACAAAAATCAAGCATTAAAGAAGATTTAAGCGATTTAATCAAAAACAGACCTTGGGTAATTATGCTTACCCTGACGACTTTGGTTTTTGTGACCCTGGCGATGAAAGGCGGTTCTTATGTATATTATTTTGAAAACTATGTAAACAAAGAACAGTTAGCCGTTTTTATTCAGCCAATATTAGATTTTCTAACTACGATTGGGCTAAATCATTTTGGTAATGATCCAGTTTCTGCGGGCTTCGGTTTATTCAATGCGGGAGGAATTATCTTTATGATTGTTGGTATTACATTATCTAAGAACTTGGCAGACAAATATGGAAAACGAAATGTTTTTGGAGTGTTTTTATTCATTTCGACTTTATTCATTATTGCTTTCTATTTCTTTCCGCCAGCTTCAATTGGATTGATGTTTTTTTCTCAAATCTTACACGGATTTTTCTACGGAATCACAATACCAATTCTTTGGGCTATGATTGCCGATGTTGCCGATTATTCAGAATGGCTGAATAACCGTCGTGCAACGGCCATTATTTTCTCTGCAATGATGGTTGGATTGAAAACCGGATTAAGTGTTGGTGGCGCTTTAACAACCTTGTTTTTAGGCTATTTCCATTACGTTCCAAATGCTTCTCAACAATCAGAAACAGCTATAAACGGAATCAAATTACTAGTGAGTATTTTCCCTGCAATCCCTTTTTTAATTGGAGCTGGATTGCTGTTTTTCTATAAAATCAATAAAGAAATGGAAGTGCAAATCGAAACAGAACTTAAAGAACGAAGAACTTAATTATTTAAACAAAATATCACTATGCCTGAAGATAGCATTGAACACATTAATTTTGAGGAAATTAATGAACTGGCGATTTCAAAGCCTTTAGTATCACACATTTATACAGCCGATCCTTCGGCACATGTATTTAATGGTAAAATTTATATTTATCCTTCACACGACATCGATGCTGGAATTCCATTTAATGACAATGGAGATCATTTTGGGATGGAGGATTATCACGTTTTTTCGATGGAAGATATTTCATCAGAAGCGGTTGATAACGGTGTAGCGTTACACGTAGACGATGTTGCTTGGGCGGAAAAACAAATGTGGGCGCCAGATGCAGCCCACAAAAACGGAAAGTATTATTTGTATTTTCCTGCCAAACGCGCTAACGGAATTTTCCAGATTGGAGTGGCTATTTCAGATTCGCCTGTTGGACCTTTTATTCCTGAAAAAGAGGCTATAAAAGGAAGCTACAGTATTGATCCAGCAGTTTTTGAAGACGAGGATGGCAAACATTATATCTATTTTGGAGGAATTTGGGGCGGACAGCTTCAGAAATACCGAAATAACAAATACGATCAGAATAATGAAGAACCTTTAGCAAATGAAAAAGAGTTAGGCCCTATTGTAGCTAGACTTCGAGAAGATATGTTGGAATTTGACGAAGAACCAAAAGAGATTTTAATTCTGGATGAAAATGGAGAAGTTATAAAAGCAGGCGATAACGACCGTCGTTTTTTTGAAGCTTCTTGGGTTCATAAATATAACGGAAAATATTATTTCTCTTATTCGACAGGAGATACACATTTTATATGTTATGGAATTGGCGATAATCCGTATGGGCCTTTTACATATCAAGGAAGAATTTTGAATCCTGTTGTGGGTTGGACATCGCATCATTCGATTTGCGAAGTAGAAGGTGAATGGTATTTGTTTTACCACGATTCTAGTTTGTCAAAAGGAGTAACACATTTGCGAAGCATGAAAGTAACCAAAATCGATTATTTAGAAGATGGTTCGATTATCACAATAGATCCTTACGGAATAAGAAGATTAATAGATTAGTTTTTCTGTGTAAAAAAATTTGAAAAAAAATACAATCGGTTGTGTTGTTTTTGAGTTTTATAATGATGTGTTATATGTCGCCCCACTGGAGCTTTTAATAGGTGAGGATTGTAATTTTCTATAAATATTACGCTCTCCCAGAGCTATGATAGAAAAAAATACTATAGATATTTCATCTAGTTTGTCATTTCGACGGAGGAGAAATCTCCACAAGAAACTCGACAAAGATGGGAGTCTTATTTGGAGTTACTCGCGAAGCCCCAGAGAGACGAAATATTTATAGAATTTTTAGAACGCCCAATTGTAAAAAGCCTCAGCGGGGTGATATATTATTTTGCGATAAATGTGTCGCTCCGCCGGAGTTTTTAATCTATGTGTATTTTAATTTTCTATAAATATTACGCTCTTCTGAAGCTAAAAAAAATAACATAATTCATGTAAAAAATAATTTTTTATAAAAGATTTTTAGCTACTTTAGCATAACAGAACGGAACAGAACGGTATGCTAAAAGAAGAAGAAAAATTTGAATTTATAATAAATCACGAAAGTGATATTCCGAAGTACCAGCAGTTGGTTGACGGAATTACAAATGCTATTGCGGAAAATATTTTGCAAAAGGGAGATTTGCTCCCGTCTGTAAATGTGATTTGCAAAACATATCAGCTTTCTAGAGATACGGTTTTTAAGGCGTATTCAATTTTAAAAGATCAAAAAGTAATCGATTCTGTGCCTAACAAAGGCTATTATGTAGCGGGTGAAACAAGAAAAGTGCTTTTGGTTTTGGATACGTTTAAGGCATATAAGGAGGTTTTGTATCATTCGGTTGTGAATAATTTGCCTGATAATGTGATTATCGATGTGCAGTTTCACCATTATAATATTGATGTTTTTAAAACGATCATTAATAACGGAATCGGGAAATATTACAAATATGTGGTAATGAATTTTGACCACAAGGATATTCCGCCAGCATTGTCAGCAATCTCAAAAGATAAACTGCTTTTGATTGACTGGAATATTAGAGCAGATAAAGCGAATAATTATGTTTTTCAGGATTTCGGGAAAGCGTTTTATGAGTCTTTAAAAGAAGCAGCAGATCTGTTTAAAAAATATAAAAAAATACAATTTGTATATCCAGATTTTACAAATCATCCGTGGGAAACGGTAGAATATTTTAAAAAATTCTGTGCTGATTTTGGTTTTGAATATGAAGTGATTACAGATCCAAAAAAGTTCAATATCGAGAAAGGAATTGCATATATCAGTGTAAGCGACCGAATTTTGGGACACTTTTTAGAACAGTGCAAAGAGAAAGATTATGAACCAGGGAAAGACGTTGGATTTTTATCTTATAACGAAACCCCAATGAAAAAGTTTATATACAAAGGAATTTCGGTTGTTTCAACTGATTTTAAAGAACTAGGAACCAAAGCAGCGGCATTTATCACGCATGACGAAGAAACGCAGTGTTATGTGCCAACAAAATTAATAATAAGAGAATCATTATAGTATGTATTATATCGGATATGATATTGGAAGTTCTTCTGTCAAGGCGGCCTTGGTAGAAGCAGAAACGGGCAAAAAAGTAATCGTTCTGAATGAACCGCAGAACGAAATGGAAATCCTTTCGATTCACCCAGACTGGGCAGAACAAGATCCTGAAATTTGGTGGCAGCACATTTGTACAGCGACTAAAAGAGCGATTAAAGAATCAAATATCGATGCTTCTAAAATTCAGGGAATTGGTATTTCGTACCAAATGCACGGATTGGTGATTGTGGACAATGACGGAAGTGCGCTTCGAAACTCAATTATCTGGTGTGACAGCCGTGCGGTTGAAATTGGAAATAAGGCTTTCGCCGAAATTGGAGAAGAAAAATGCATGTCGCATTTATTGAATTCGCCAGGAAATTTTACTGCTTCAAAGCTAAAATGGGTGAAAGAAAACGAACCTGAAGTTTACAATAAGATCTCTAAATACATGCTTCCGGGAGATTACATCGCTTTGAAATTAACTGGCGAAGTAACAACTACCAAAAACGGTTTGTCTGAAGGAATGCTTTGGGATTATAAAGAAAATAAAGTAGCCGACTGGCTTTTAGAATATTACGGAATTGATACAGTATTAACTCCAAAAATTGTAGAAAACTTTGCAAATCAAGGTGTTGTTACTGAAAAAGCTGCTGCAGAATCTGGGCTTCCTGCAGGAATTCCGATCGTGTATAGAGCGGGAGATCAGCCAAATAATGCTTTGTCATTGAATGTACTTCGTCCGGGAGAAGTTGCCGCGACAGGTGGTACATCGGGCGTTTTCTATGCCGTGACAGAAACAAATTCAGGAAAAAGTACTCGTGTAAACAACTTTGTTCATGTAAATTATACGGAATCAAATCCGAGAGTTGGAAAATTGCTAAATATAAACGGAGCAGGAATCCAATACCGATGGATGCGAAATAATATCGGAAATGAGTCTTATGAAGAAATGAATGAAAAAGCATCTCAGATAAATGTAGGTTCGCAAGGATTGGTTGTCATTCCGTTTGGAAATGGAGCCGAAAGAATGTTCAATAATAAAAACATTGGATCACATATTTTAAACCTGAATTTTAATATTCATACCAACGCGCATTTATTCAGAGCATCTTTGGAAGCCATTGCATTTTCTTTTGTTTACGGAATGGAATGCTTGAAAGATGATAATGCAACGATTAATGTCATTAGAGCTGGAAATGATAATCTTTTCCGTTCTGAGATTTTCTCTAATACTGTGGCGACATTAATTGGACATGAAATCGAAATTTACAATACAACCGGAGCAGTAGGAGCGGCAAGAGCAGTGGGCTTGACAGATGGTGACTTTGAAAAGTTTGGTTCAGGAATAACAACAAACGATCACGTCATGACCTTTTTGCCTCTTAAAAACAAAGAGGAATATGAAACGGCTTATAAAAAATGGAAACAAGAATTAGAATTAATATTAACAAACAAATAAAAAAATAAATAAAATGATAGTTTTAGGAGATAAAGAATACTACAAAGGTATTGGCCAAATTAAATTTGAAGGAAAAGAGTCTGACAATCCTTTGGCATTTAAATATTACAATCCAGACCAAGTTGTGGCTGGAAAAACAATGCGTGAGCACTTTAAATTTGCTATCGCTTATTGGCATACATTCTGCGGACAAGGTAGCGATCCATTCGGGCCTGGAACACAGCAATTTGCTTGGGATGCTTCATCAGATCCATATCAAGCGGCAAAAGATAAGGCAGATGCTGCTTTTGAATTCATTAGCAAAATGGGATTCGATTATTTCTGTTTCCACGATTACGATTTGATTAACGAGGGGCCAACTTTCGCAGAATCAGAAAAACGTTTAGCATTCATTACAGAGTATTTAAAACAGAAAAAAGCAGAATCTGGAATTAAATTACTTTGGGGAACTTCAAACTGTTTCTCAAACCCAAGATTCATGAACGGTGCGGCTACAAATCCTGATTTTAATGTCGTGGCAAGAGCTGGTGGACAAGTAAAATTGGCTTTGGACGCAACTATCGCTTTAGGCGGAGAAAACTATGTATTCTGGGGAGGTAGAGAAGGATATATGTCTTTGCTAAACACAGATATGGGAAGAGAATTAGACCACATGGCGCAATTCTTAGCAATGTCTAGAGATTACGCAAGAGCTCAAGGTTTCAAAGGAACTTTCTTTATCGAGCCAAAACCAATGGAGCCATCTAAACACCAATACGATTTTGACTCTGCAACTGCAATTGGATTCTTGAAAAATTATGGTTTAGATAAAGATTTTAAAATCAATATCGAGGTAAACCACGCTACTTTAGCGCAACATACTTTCCAACACGAATTAGAAGTGGCGGCAAAAGCTGGAATGTTAGGAAGTATCGATGCCAACAGAGGTGATTACCAAAACGGATGGGATACAGATCAATTTCCAAATAACATCCAAGAAACTACTGAAGCTATGTTGGTTTTCTTAAAAGCTGGCGGACTACAAGGTGGTGGAGTTAATTTTGATGCTAAAATTAGAAGAAACTCTACAGATTTAGAAGATGTTTTCTTGGCGCACATTGGTGGAGCTGATACTTTTGCAAGAGCTTTACTGACTGCTGATAAAATCATTTCTTCTTCTCCATACGAAAAATTAAGAAAAGAAAGATACAGCTCTTTTGATTCTGGAAAAGGTAAAGATTTTGCTGACGGTAAATTAGGTTTAAAAGATCTTTATACTATCGCTCACGAAAATGGAGAATTAAATCTTCAAAGCGGTAAACAAGAATTGTTTGAAAACATCATCAATCAATATATTTAATTGATTTAGATTTTAAATATTCAGACCTAACAGCCCCGATGCATCGGGACTGTTAGGTTTCTACAAAATATTTAGTGAGAAAAAAAATCTAGAAAAAGTTTAAATTTTTAAACATTATAGTTGTAAAACGTTAGAGTGTTTGATAATGCTTTTTTAGATAAAAAACTTCGAAAATGTGTATTAAGATTATGGCTTTTTTACATTGGGATTTAAGAAAAATAGATTGAAGGTTTAGTTACTATTTTTTGAAAATTGAAATGAATAAAAAGTCAGTTTGATAAAATAATAAGTGAGTTTTTTTTATTGAAGGTTTTTTGAAGAGCAGAATCAATCGAAATGCACATTTTTCACTCACTAAAATTTCGACACACTGCAGTGCGTCTCTACTAAATTTATCTACACAAAGAAAAAAACGTACAGTTTTGTCATTTCGACGAAGGAGAAATCTCCGTAAGTAGCTCCACAAAGTAAATAACTAATCTTTGTCGAGTTTCTCGCGAAGATTTCTCCTTCGTCGAAATGACACGCTATGCGATTCATTCGATGATAAAGAATTATTTATAACAACTAATAAACCAAAAAACTTATGAAATTTTTTATTGACACTGCCAATCTTCAAGATATTGAAGAAGCGCAGGCTTTAGGCGTTTTAGACGGTGTAACCACCAATCCGTCTTTAATGGCAAAAGAAGGAATTACAGGAAAAGAAAATATCCTGAAACATTATCTTGACATTTGTAATATCGTTGATGGCGATGTTTCTGCTGAGGTAATCTCAACCGACTTCGAAGGGATGGTAAGAGAAGGCGAGGAATTGGCAGCTTTACATCCTCAGATCGTAGTGAAATTGCCTATGATTGGTGATGGTGTAAAAGCCTGTAAATATTTTTCTTCAAAAGGAATTCGTACCAATGTAACTTTGGTATTTTCTGCTGGACAAGCATTATTGGCGGCAAAAGCAGGAGCTACTTACGTTTCCCCATTTTTAGGACGTTTAGATGATGTTTCAACAGACGGAATGCATCTGATTTCGGAAATTAGAGAAATCTATGATAACTATAATTATCAAACTCAAATATTATCGGCTTCTGTGAGACATACGATGCATATTATCAATTGTGCCAAAATTGGTTCCGATGTAATGACAGGACCCCTTTCTGCGATTAAAGGATTGTTGAAACATCCGTTAACTGATATTGGTCTGAAACAATTCGTTGAAGACGCCAAAAAGATGAACTTATAATATTCTTATTTTTCATTTTTTATAGTTTTTAAACTCCCTTCTAGTTATTTAGAAGGGAGTTTTTTTATAAAATAAAAGCAACCGATTGTTTCTTTTTTAAGTTTTGTAAGAAATATACATTATAGGGTCTAGTGTGTTGGCTTTCAGTATTTAATATTTCTTAAGTCCCATTTTATAAGGGATTGATAAAGATTTATTTTATGACGAATTTTACGACGGTTACTACATCGTTTTAGTACTCGCTTAAAAAAAATAAGAATTTAACATTTTATGTTTTTTTTAAGATTTTGAATTAAACGATTTATTATCTCTAACGTTTTCGTGATATTAAATACTGTTTTTGATGATTGTTTAATATTTTTTAAATATTACTGCGTATAATTCTTTTTTTTAATGATATTTTTTTCAAATTGAGAATAAAAATTAACGCAACCGATTGTGTGTTGTTGTTTTTTGCATATATTTGTTTTGACTATAAGTTGTTATTCGCTTGAAATGTTAAAAATTAAAAGCAATACTAAAGTCGCCAAATAGAAACTAACTAAACCAACTATTAACTCATTAAACCAATTATTTATGACTAACTTTTTAATTACTAAAAGCAGATCTAAATACTTTAAGAATTTGGGGTTCTTAATCCTGATGATGGTATTTTCTGCTTCGGTAAATGCACAAATTACTGTTACAGGTACTGTAACTGATGGTGCCGGACCAATACCGGGTGTCAATATTATTGTAAAGGGAACTAAAACAAGCACAGTATCGAATTTTGACGGAACTTATACGCTCCAATCTATTCCTACTAATAGTATTTTAGTTTTTAGCTTTATCGGATATAAACCGCACGAAGTAGCGGTGAACAATAAAACTAAAATTGATGCTGTACTTGAAGAAAATTTAAATGACTTGAAAGAAGTTGTTGTTATTGGATACGGAACTGCAAAAAGAGCAGATTTAACAGGAGCTATTTCTTCTATATCTAGTGCAGCAGTAACACAATCTGTTTCTACAACTATAGATCAGGTATTACAAGGACGAGCTGCTGGGGTGCAGATTCAGCAGAATAGTGGTACACCAGGCGGAAGTTCTTCGGTGCGTATTCGTGGTATAAGTTCTATTACAGGTTCTAATGAGCCAATTTATGTAATTGATGGTGTCATTATAGATGGTAATTCAGGTTCATTAAATACAAATCCGCTTTCAGGAATTAACCCGCAAGATATCGCTTCGATCGATATTTTGAAAGATGCTTCTGCAACTGCTATTTATGGATCTCGAGCTGCAAATGGAGTAATTATGGTTACAACTAAAACAGGTAGAAAAGGAGATTTGACTTTAAATTTTGACAGTTATGTAGGATGGCAGCAAATGCCTAAAGAATTGCAAGTGCTAAATTTGCGAGAATATGGAACGCTTAAAAACACAAGAGCAGATTTAGGAATCGTACAAAGAGACCCTTATTTTATTCGTCCCGATTTATTAGGAGAAGGAACAAATTGGCAAGACGAATTATTTCAAACAGGTTTGATCCAGAGTTATAATTTATCTGCTTCAGGCGGATCTGATACTACCACTTATGCATTAGGAATGTCTTATTTTGATCAGGAAGGAACAATAATCGGATCTTCATTTGATCGTATGACGATTCGAGCTGTAGTAGATTCTCAAGTAAAAAAATGGATGAAGGTTGGAGTAAATTTAAATACCTACAAAACCAATCAGGTAACAACAGTTAATGATGATTCTGTGATTTTAACGGCACTAAAACAAACTCCAAACGTAGCGTCTCGTAATGCTGATGGAACTTTTGATGGACCAGATACAACTGAATTCGTTCAAACCAACCCACTCGGAATTGCAATGCTTAAAGATAATCACGGAAAAGATTACGGAATTAGAGGGAATGTTTATGCAGAAATTGGTTTTACAAAAGATTTAAAACTTAAAACGCAATATTCTATAGATTATGGTTTTGGAAATAGATATACTTTTAATCCATCTTATACTTTTGGAGCATTATCAAACGAAGTAAGAGAAGGATCAAGAACAAAATCTACTAGCGAAAACTGGATTTGGACAAATACATTGACTTATAATAAAGTATTCGGAAAAAGTAATGTTAATGCAATGTTGGCTCAAGAGCTTCAAGAGCAAAACTGGGAAAATCTATACGGTTACCGTTCAGGCTATTTAACAAACGGAGCAACAGATTTAAATGCAGGTGACCCAACAACAGCAAGAAACTCAAATGCAAGTTCTACAAAATCGCTTAGTTCTTATTTTGCAAGAGCAACTTATACATTTGATGATAGATATATTCTAACAGGAACAATTAGAAGAGACGGATCTTCACAATTTGCTGAAGGCAACAAATGGGATTGGTTTCCATCTGCTGCATTAGCTTGGAAAGTTTCAAATGAATCATTTTTGAAAGAAAACCAGACAATTAGCAACTTAAAATTACGTGCTGGATGGGGAGTAACAGGTAACTCAAGTGTACCAAATAATGCTTATACTTCTGTTTATGGAACTTCTGCAACCAATTGGGGAAGCGGACAAATTGCAACTAATACAGCAAATCCAGACTTGAAATGGGAAAAATCTAATCAAACTAATATTGGTGTAGATATTGGATTTTTGGATAATAGAATTGAAATCACAGCAGATGCTTATTACAAGAAAACAGACGATTTATTATTAAGATTATCACTTCCTGCTTATGTAGGAACAACAGGGCAAGGAGCTACAACGCCACCTTTTGCTAATATTGGATCTCTTGAAAATAAAGGTTTTGAGTTCACGATTAACACGATTAACATGCAGAGAAAAGATTTTCTTTGGAAATCAAATTTCAATATCTCAGTGAATAGATCTAAAGTATTGAAACTGAATTCAGAATCTGGTGTTTACGATCAGACCTTACAACAAGGTTCAGACGTAACAGTTGTTACTCGTACTGCTGTCGGACAGCCATTAGGACAATTTTATGGCTATAAAGTAATCGGACGTTTTGAAAAAGCAACAGATTTCTATTATAAAGATGCCAACGGAGTAGTAAAACCAACCGCATTGCCTGAAGGAATGGCAATTGGTGAAAATGGTGTTTGGATTGGAGATTATATGTTTGAAGATGCGAATAAAGATGGTGTAATCAACGAAAAAGATGCGGGTTATATTGGTAATCCTAATCCAGATTTTACATTCGGATTTAATAATAGTTTTTCTTTCTTAGGATTTGATGTAAGCATTTTATTTACCGGTTCTTACGGAAATGAAGTTCTTAATTACCAAAGAAGATGGTTAGAAAACCCTCGTGAGAATACCAACTTATTAAAAACTGCTTTGGGATATGCACAATTAGAATTAATCGATCCGAACGGACCAAATGATTATCGTAACGTTCAGATTGTAGGTGGAGATCCTTACATGACTAGAATTGCAGCTTCTTCGGCTTCTTCGGCATCTAATTATCGTTTAAGCAACAGATTTGTAGAAGATGGATCTTATGTAAGACTTAAAAACATTTCAATATCATATAATCTTCCTAAAGATTTATATTCTAAGTACGGAATTTCAAATGTAAAAGTGACCTCAAACATGCAGAATGTTTTAACCTTTACGAAGTATAAAGGATACGATCCAGAAGTTGGAGCAATAAACCAAAATCAGCTTTTAAATGGTGTAGATAATGGACGTTATCCATCACCAACAATCACTACACTTGGATTAACTGTTAATTTCTAAAAAACGCACAATGAAAACAAAGAAAATATTTTATACGGCTTTAATTATTGCATTGCCATTTGTTTGGACGAGTTGCAGCGACATTTTAGATGTTGAACCGAATGATGTAATTACAAAAGAGAATTTTTATAAAAGTGAGTCTGATTTTCAGGCAGCAACAGGACCATTGTACAACAAAGTATGGTTCGATTTTAATGATAAATTTTATTACGGATTAGGAGACGGACGTGCTGCAAACATGTATGCGCCTTTCTCAGATTACGTTTATCCGTTTACAGATTTAACAGAAACAGGATTAACAGGACCTTTGGTTTCGGCTTGGGCATCATTGTATAATGTAGTGCAACAGTCTAATAACGTGATCATCGGGATTTCTGGAAGTCCGTTGAGTGATGCAGTTAAGGATAGATACATTGCCGAAGCTCGTTTTATGAGAGGAACGGCCTATTGGTATTTGGCTTCATTATGGGGAGATGTAATCATTTCTACAAATCCAAGCGAATTGGTAAAAAATCCAATTGTGAATAAAAATCCAATGAAAGATGTTTATGAATTTGCTATACGTGATTTAGAATTTGCAGCAAAATATCTTCCTGAAACTGCTGGTCAGTCTGGACGTTTAACAAGATATAGCGCATTCGGAATGCTGTCTCGCGTTTACTTATCATTTTCGGGAGTAAGCGACAACCCAAACAGCGGAACCCGCAACCAAGAATATCTTGATTTGGCTAAAAAAGCTGCAGAAAAAGTAATGAGTTCTGGGCCATATAGCTTAATGGCAAATTATGAAGATTTATTCATGATTGATAATAACAATAATTCAGAATCAATGTTTGCACTGCAATGGGTTCCAAACGGAGATTACGGAGTAAACAATACGCAGCAAGCTTATTTTGCTTTAGGTTCTGATATTACAGGAGACGATGCCGCTTGGGGATACTGGACAAGAGCTTCTTATAATGTTTTACAAGAATATGAGTCAAAAGATCTTCGCCGTAGAGCAACTTTTATGGGAGATGGCGATCATTATGCTGAAATTAATAAAGCAAATGGCGGTTATACTGTAGATCACACCGCTGATTTCCTAACGGTTAAAAAAGGTGTTGTAGGCTCTACAAAAGATAATTCTAAAATTACCCGTATGAATTCTGCTTTAAACACTTATATGTTGCGTCTTGCAGAAGTTTATTTGAATTACGCAGAAGCAGCTTTAGGAAACAATGCTTCAACAGCAGATGCAACAGCCATTTCAGTCGTAAATAGACTTCGTGCACGTGCAGGCTTAGACCCAAAAACAACTTTGACTTATGCAGATATTATTCATGAAAGAAGAGTTGAATTATGTATGGAAGGACAATATTGGTACGACTTAGTTCGCAGAGCTTACTACAAACAGCAAGAAGTAATTAACTACGTGACAGGACAAAACAGAGGAACAATAACTCCAATTTTGTACGATACAGCCACAAATACAGTTACGGTTGATGCTTCAAAAGCGACAAGTCCGAGAGCAATTGGTGTAATCGACGCGACCATTTTCACACTTCCTTATCCAGAATCTGAATTAGTTCAGAATCCATTATTGAGAGAAAATCCTGTTCCATATCAGTTTACAGAAGAGAAAATAAAAGACTTATTCTAGTTTCAGAAATAAAAAACTAAAAGATATAAATATGAAATATATTTTAAATAAAAAGTATTGGGCGCCCATCGCACTCCTTAGCATGATGGTTTTCAGTATGCTGTTTACTTCTTGCGATAATAACGATTCAGAAGGAAGCACAATTACAATTACAAAAGTGTTTTTAGAAGACGTAAATTCATCTGTACCTGATAGAGAAGTTAGTTTTGCTCGTTTAGGACAGCTATTGCGTATTGAAGGTTCTGGATTTGCAGGTTTGAAGAAAGTATATATTAACGGATATTCGACCTATTTCAATGTTGTTTTTGTTTCTAATACCTCAATGTTAGTGAGCATTTCAGCAGATACTCCAATTACAGATGCAGATCCATCCGTAAGAAATACAATTCGTTTTGTAAACGACAATAACGAAGTCACATTTCCTTTTCAAATTCGCGCAGGAAAACCTTCTATTATAAGTATGTCCAATACAATGCCAAATCCAGGAGAAACAATTATTGTTTCAGGAACAGGCTTAACAGAAGTAAGCAAAGTAGTTTTTCCAGGAAATGTTGAAGTAACAACAGGAATCACTTCAGACGAAGAAGGAGAATCTTTCACAGTAGTTGTTCCAAACGGAATTTCAGATTTAGGAGGTTCAATTTACGCAGAAACATCAAATGGAGGTGTTTATTCTCCAAGATATTTTAACTTCAAAAAAGGTATATTATTAGATTTTGACGGACAAGGTTCTCATGGATATTGGGGGACTTCAACAAGTATGATTCAGCCAACAGATTTAGAATCGGCAGTTTTAGGAACAGGAAATACATCTCAAGGAAAATACGTACCTCATCGTCCAGCTCGTATCGCTTCTTTTGATGCCGCTAAAAACCGTTGTTCTGAAGTTTGGACAGCAGGAAATGGAGTAGACAATTGGAGAGCACAATTAACCCCATACATTCCAGCAAGTACAGCATTAGACAAAGTAGCATTTCAGTTTGATATCTATGTGCCAGATGTTTGGAGAGAATCAGGCTTCTTAAAAATTTGTATGATCAATAACTTTAATGGCGGAGAATGGGCAGGAGCTTGTTACAATTATGTTCCTTGGATTAAAGATGGTAAAGCAATTGGCGTAAATACAATAGGATGGATCACAGTTACAATTCCGTTAAACAAATTCTATGCATGGTCTAAAGAAGCATTTACTTTCGAAACAGTTTTAGCATATCGTGAAGCGGCAACGTACCAAAACTTTGGAATTTACTTCGAAAATTCTGATGTAAAACTATCTAACGTAACAGGAAACGCAAGCGAAGTAGAATTCCCTTCAAAAGCAACCTCTGTAAAAGTGTACACTGACAACTGGAGAATTGTACCATTAGATACGCCAGTTTACAATGATTTTAACTAACCCAACAACCACAAAATGAAATATAAATATATCATACCAATAATTGCTTCATCACTAATGATTTTGTCATCATGCGATGATAATTTGATGGAGTGGGGAAAAGACCCAGAACACGGAGAAGTAACAGGAGCTGAACTTCCGCTGGCTTTAGTAGAAAAAATTAGCCGTTACGAACCATTAAAAAACTACTCTGATTTTACTTTAGGAAACGGAATCGGAATAAGTTTATACATGAGCGATGCTGCTTACAGAAAAATCGTAAACGAAAATTTTGACGAGGTAACGCCAGGTTACGAAATGAAGCACGGTGCAATGGTAAACTCTAAAGGAGAAATTAACTTTACCACCGTAGATGCTTTTATTGCAGCAACAAAAAGTGCTGGATTAACAGTTTTCGGACACACTTTAGTTTGGCATTCTAACCAAAATGCTAGTTATCTAAACGGTATTATTGCCCCAACAGTAATTCCAGGTTCAAGCGGTACAAATGTCTTGGATCTAACACCTATTAAAAGCGGAACTTTCACAGGATGGGCTAGAAATAACCCAGGAAAAGGCATTACAACAGTTGCCAATGCCGGACTAACAAGCACTTCGTCTGCAATTCAATTAGAATCTAGCGCAAGTTCTTCTGCAGCTTACAATTTGCAATTAACTTCGCCAAACGTGCCAATAGTTGATGGGCATAATTATGAGATTTCATTTTATATAAAATCAGATGTTGCTGGAAAAGGACGCATTTCGTTCAATGGATCATTAGCCAATCAATATCCATATAAAGATTGGTTTAGCACTGGAGGAACGTGGACAGAAGCTTTTGAAACGACTTCTTCTTGGCAGCAAGTTAAAATTAAATTAGCGCCAGGCGATTTTAAATCAGGAAGCACAAGTTTTCAGTTTAATTTAGATTTAGGATATCTTCCAAATGTAACTTACTTGATTGATGCAAATACACTTGCAGTTGTTGATCTTGATGCGGCTACAGCTGTAACCAATTTGGTAACCAATGGTAATTTTAATTCAGGAATAACCGGATGGGCAAAATACAATGGAGCTACAGATGCCTTGAGTGCGGCATCGGCATCAGAAGCTTACGAAGGAAACGGCGCAATGAAAGTAATCAACGCAACCGATAATTCTGGTGGAGAATGGAAAACGCAAATTCATGCAGATTTTACTTCAACATTAACAGTAGGAAAAAATTACACAATTTCGTATATGATTCGTTCAGAAGCACCAGGTTCTGTACGTTGTTCAACAACAGGAGGGTCAGCTCAATACCAAGGAAATCAGACAACTTCTACAACTTGGAAATTAATTGAGTGGAAAATAACAGCAGCTGGAACAGAAACAGGTTTCAATTTTGATTTAGGATTACTTGCTGGTACCTATTATATTGATAATGTTACAGTAACAGACGGATCATCTGCTGGTGGCGGTGCAACAGCTCCAGTCACAATTGAAAAAACAGATGCTGAGAAAACTAAAATTATTGGAGATGCCATGACAGATTGGATTTCTAAAATGATGACACATTACAAAACAAGCGTTTTTGCTTGGGATGTTGTAAACGAACCAATGAAAGAAGATGGAACGCTAAGAAACGGAACAGAAGGGGATACAGCTGCAGATTATTTCTCATGGATTAAATATCTAGGAAAAGATTACGCTGTAACAGCTTTCAAATTAGCACGTCAATACGGAAATGAAACAGATAAACTTTTCATTAACGATTACAACCTAGAATCTAGATTAGACAAATGTGACGGATTAATCGAATACGTAAAATACATTGAAGGCAAAGGCGCTAGAATTGACGGAATTGGAACACAAATGCATATTGATTTAAATACAGATAAAGACAAAATTGCTCAAATGTTCCAAAAATTGGCAGCTACAGGAAAATTGATTAAAATTTCTGAATTAGACATCAGATTAGGAACTGCTACGCCAACAGTTGCACAGCAAGCTTCTCAGTCAGAAATGTACCAGTATGTTATTGATATGTACAAAAAATACATTCCCGCAGGTCAACAATACGGAATCACAATTTGGGGAGTATCCGATAATTCAAAAGAACATGAATACTGGCTTCCAAACGAGTCTCCAAACCTTTGGGATGCAAATTATGTTCGTAAACATGCATATAAAGGCACAGCAGACGGTCTTGCCGGAAAAGATGTGAGTTTAGGTTTCTCAGGAGAATTACAAAAACCTTAAATATTTAATTAGTAATATGTCCATAGTGCAAGTCTGAAAAGGTCTGCACTATGGATTGTTTATTTTCTTAACTTTTATCGCTCAAGATTTATCAGAGCAAAAAAACAAATCAAAATGGCTTTCAATCGCAAAACAAATCGAGTAAGAGTTTTTACAAAAGGCAAATTGTTTCTCATTGCATTCTTGACAATACAATTTGGTTTTAGTCAAAACATACCACATCTTCAAAAAACAGGAAACAAAACACAATTAATTGTAAACCAAAAACCATTCTTAATACGAGGCGGAGAATTAGGAAATTCCTCTGCAACAAGTATGGAAAGCATGGAACCCATTTGGTCTAAATTGACAGATATGAACCTCAACACGGTTTTAACACCTATTTATTGGGAATTGATAGAACCGCAAGAAGGCAAATTTGATTTTCAGTTAGTAGATGACTTAATTCGCCGTGCAAGAAAAGAAAACTTAAAACTCGTTTTCCTTTGGTTCGGATCATGGAAAAACAGTATGTCAAGCCACGCTCCAGAATGGATAAAACTTAACCAGAAAAAATATCCAAGAGTTAAAGACGATAAAAATAAAAGCCATGAAATTTTGACGCCTTTCAGCGAAAATAATCTTCAAGCCGATTTGAATGCTTTTAAAAAACTGATGGCGCATATTAAAGATTTCGATCAAAAAGACCAAACCGTAATCATGATTCAGGTTGAAAATGAAATCGGAATGTTGCCAACGGCTCGTGATTATCACGCTTTAGCGAATGCTGCATTTCAGAAATCAGTTCCCGATGAATTGATCAAATATTTAGAAAAAAACAAACAAAAATTAGTTCCAGAATTTTTAGAAATCTGGAAGAAAAACGGATTCAAAACCAAAGGAAACTGGGAAGAAATTTTTGGAAAAGGACTGCATACAGACGAAATTTTCATGGCTTGGTATTTTTCTAAATTTAC
>NZ_DHEI01000036.1:15371-17408 GCF_002399805.1 Flavobacterium sp. UBA4854 | reverse complement strand
TAAATGCGCCAGAAAAAAAGCCAGGACAATATCCAAGTGCAGGACCATTGCCTCATATTATGGACGTTTGGAAAGCCGCTGGAAATTCAATAGATTTTTTAGCGCCAGATTTCTACAATCCGTCATTCAAACAATGGAACGATTTGTTTACACGTCAAGGAGATCCGTTATTTATTCCGGAACATCGTTTTGATGAAACAGCTCCATTTAAAGGATTATATGCTATCGGACATTATGAAGCAATAGGATTTTCTCCATTTTCAATAGAATCTGTAGCCGATGCTAAAAAAGAACCTCTAGGTAAAATCTACGATTTGGTGCAACAATTAACTCCGACAATTGAAAAATACAAAGGACAAGGAAAAATTGATGGTGTTTTATTAGACAAAGAAAATAATACGCAAATCATAAAAATGGGCGATTACGAATTCACTTTCAAACATGATTATACCTTAAATTGGTCTGATGGAGCAAAAGCAGAAACATGGCCAATGTCAAGCGCTATTATTATAGAAATCGCTAAAGATGAATTTTATATTTCAGGTTCAGGAATTGTGGTAACTTTTAAACCTTTAAAAGAAAATGTAAATGCTGGAATTCTAAAAACAGATTTTGGTAAATTCGAAAATGAAGTTTGGAGAACCATAAGACATTTCAACGGAGATCAAACGCATCAAGGAAGACATTTAAGAATCTCAGTTGGAGATTACGAAATTCAAAAAATAAAATTATATAGTTACGAATAGGTTTTTTTCGTCGCGAATTTCACGAATTTCCACTAATTATTTTAGCCACAGATTAAAAAGATTAACACAGATTAATTAAAAAAAATCCTTTTAATCCTTTTAATTCTTTTAATCTGTGGCAAAAAAAACATAATACAATGAAAAAGATACTTCTAACATTTTTAATAACAGTTAGCATAAACGCGCAAATAAAACTTCCGCGATTGATAAGTGACGGAATGATATTGCAGCGCGATACAAAAGTCAATATTTGGGGCTGGGCGTCGCCAAACGAAAAAATTGAACTCGAATTTAATCGTAAAACATACAAAGCCACAACAGCTCAAGACGGAAAATGGACCATTCAGATTCCTTCTCAAAAAGCAGGCGGACCGTATGAAATGACTTTAAAAGCATCCAATACAATTGTTTTAAAAAACATTCTTTTTGGAGATGTTTGGCTGTGCTCTGGACAATCGAACATGGAACTTCCAATGGATCGTTTGAAAGACAAATACAAAGACGAAATTGCAAAATCTGCCAATACTAATATTCGTCAGTTTTTGGTTCCCGATGAATATTATTTCGAAAAAGAAAGAAACGATTTTTCATCTGGTTCTTGGGTTGAAGCAAATCCTATAAACGTTTTACAATTTACGGGAGTTGGCTATTTTTTCGCTTCAGAAATATACGATAAGTATAAAATTCCGATCGGATTAATTAATAGCGCTTTGGGCGGTTCTCCTGCCGAATCATGGATTAGCGAAGAAGGCATTAAAAAGTTTCCCGAATATTATCAAGAATATTTAAAATTCAAAGACGGAAAACTCGAAAAACAAATAGATGAAAACGATCGTAAAGTCAGTTCAGAATGGTACAAATTATTAAACAATACCGATATTGGTGTTAAAAATAAATGGGCAAATTCTGCAGAGACTTCAGATTGGAACGAAATGCAAATTCCGGGTTATTGGGCTGACGGAGAACTCGGAAAAACAAACGGTTCGGTTTGGTTTAAGAAAGAGTTTATACTAGAAAAAGTAAATGAAAATCAGGCAAAATTAATTTTAGGACGAATTGTAGATGCCGATTCCGTTTTTGTAAACGGGCGTTTCGTTGGAACAACTTCGTACCAATATCCGCCAAGAATTTATTCTTTTAATGCTGCTATTTTAAAAGAAGGAAAAAATGAAATTACGGTTCGAATCATCAATAATTCAGGAAAAGGAGGTTTTGTAACCGATAAACCATATGAGCTGATTGTTGGAGATAAAACTATTGATTTAAAAGGAACTTGGAAATACAAATTAGG
>NZ_DHEI01000036.1:14478-15162 GCF_002399805.1 Flavobacterium sp. UBA4854 | reverse complement strand
GTTTTATGGTATCAAGGAGAAGCTAATACCAAAAAGTCTTTGGAATATGGAGCTTTAATGGAAACCTTAATTGCAAATTGGCGTACGCAATGGAAACAGGAAAAATTGCCATTTTTATTGGTGCAGCTTCCAAATTTTATGGAGCCAAAACCAGAACCAACAGAAAGCAGTTGGGCTGCTTTAAGACAACAGCAATTAAATACGCTAAAAGTTCCAAATACAGGATTGGCCATAACAATAGATTTAGGCGAATGGAACGATATTCATCCTTTAGACAAATATGATGTTGGAAAAAGATTGTCGTTGCAAGCGAGAAAATTGGTTTACGGAGAAAAAAACTTAACTGCCTCAGGTCCGATTTTTCAATCTATGAAGCAAAATGGGAATAAACTGATTTTAAGCTTCTCAGATATTGGAACAGGTTTTATGATTAAAAAAGGAAACGATTTAAAAGAATTTGCCATTTCAGGAACAGACGGAAAGTTTGTTTGGGCAAAAGCAATTATTGATGGTGATAAAATCATAGTTTGGAATGACTCGGTTGCAAATCCTGTAAAAGTCCGTTATGCTTGGGCAGATAATCCTTCTGAAGCTAATTTATACAATAAAGAAGACTTGCCAGCTTCGCCTTTTGAAGCAGAGTTGAAATAAACTATAGATACGAGAACTTTGTCAAAGTTTTAA
>NZ_DHEI01000036.1:5082-14288 GCF_002399805.1 Flavobacterium sp. UBA4854 | reverse complement strand
GGTAAAATATTGATGTTTAAAAATTACTTCAAATTTTCTACGAGCATTTTCAAAAACGCCGTAACCGCTTTTTTCTCATATACTTCTTTCAAAGAAATAAGCATCGCAGTTCGTGTCATATTTTTGCCTTGTATAGGAATTGCGTACAAATCTTTCTCGTCTTCAATAGTAGTTTTGGTCAAAATAGTATGCCATTTTCCCGTTTTAATCAGTTCGAGTAAAGTGGGAATATCGTTTATTTCAATCGTAACTTTTGGGTGTAAACTACTTTTTTCAAAAGCTTTATTGATAAATTGCGTCGTGCTGAAACCACTCGACGGAAGTGCAAGCGGCAAGGAACTTACCTCATCTAGAGAAATACTTTTTTTATGGGTCAAAGGCGTCTCTGATGCTGTAACCAAAGCCATTGGCGAGGTAAACAATTCCAGATATTTAAAATGTGCTTCAGAAGCAATTTCTTCAAAAGTCAGAATAACATCAAGCTGAAAATGATTTAGTTTTTGAATGAGTTCTTGCGAAGTTCCAAAGATAATTTCGAATTGTATTTTTGGATATTCAGAACTAAATAAAATCAGTGCTTTTGTAACCACATGACGTAGCGCATACGTTACGCCAATTGCTACTTTTCCAGTTTCGAGTTTATTTAAATCTTTTAATAATTCCAATCCGTCAGAAGCTTTATTGACTGATTGCTGTGCATAAACGGCAAACAAATCTCCAGCTTCTGTCAAAGTTATTCGTTTTCCGATTCGGTTAAAAAGCGGAACCTGCAATTCATCTTCCAACTGTTTTATTTGTTGCGATAATGTACTTTGACTGATGAAAAGTGCCGAAGCAGCTTCAGTAAAATTCAGTAATTCTTTTGCTTTCAGAAAATATTTAAGCTGACGAAGTTCCATTTCTAAATCGGTTTTATCGATTGATTTTATCGAAAAATAAGGTTTTACAAATATAGAAATTCTTAAGAACTTTGTCATGTTGCAAAATTAAAGCAGAAACAAAATGGAAATTATAGCATTACAAGAAGGAAATTATGTTGCCAATTCTAAAAAAGAATTTAAACTTTTGTCAGACGAATCAAACGATCTAGGTTTAAAAATGGCCATTCAGCCTTTTGTTGTTATCACCGATAATGATGTTATTTTATTAGATTTCGGATTAGGATTTGTAAATAATGGCATTCCTTTTATTTATGAAATTTTACGAAAAAACAATATCGAACCTCAACAGATAACAAAAGTTTTGGTTTCGCATTTGCATAAAGATCATATTGAAGGAATTGGTTATTTTGAAAACGGAAATCTGATTCAGAATTTTCCAAATGCAACGATTTATATTCAAAAACGCGAAATAGATTTTGCTTTAGAACAAATCAATAATCCGTCTTACGTTCCTGAAATATTGAATCAGCTCGAAAAACTTCCAAATGTGGAATTATTAAATGCTGACAGCGGACAAATTACCGACGAAATTTTCTATGAAGTTTCGGCTGGGCATACCCAATTTCATCAAGTTTTTTGGATCAAAGCCGATGACGAAATTGTTTTTTATGGAGCCGACGATTTACCGCAAAAAATATATTGGTCAATGCATGTTGCCTATAAAACTGATTTTGACGGAAAACGCGCTAGAGAATCTCGTAAAAAATGGGAACAGCAAGCAAAAGATGAAAACTGGAAAGTGCTTTTTTATCACGATATGAAAGAGCCAATTCTAGAATTTATCGAAGAAAAAATGAAATACGTATCCTAAAGCTTACAATCAATTTCAGCTTTAAAACAATAAAAGGAAAATTCAGATTAAATTATTTAGTCTGAATTTTTTTTTAGCAGAAAATAGAAGAAACAAAACACTTTTTACTTTTTCTTCTAAAGAAGTACGCAGAATTGAAAATGCTTTGGTAATCTGCGCTTCAACCGTTTTGATGGAAACATCCAAATGTTCTGCAATTTCTATATTGGTCAAACCTTCTTTTTTGCTTAAAATAAAAACTTCTTTACATTTTGGAGGCAGGTTTTGAATTTCTTTATTCACAGCATTCAAAACCCTTTGAAAAGATTCCGAATCTTCTTCCTGAACAATTCCGTTTAAGGCATCATAATACGATTTTTCTAAAGAAAATAAAGACTGGTTTTTTCGGTATAAATCGATAAACTCATTATAAACCAGTTTATAAAGAAAGCTTTTTAAAGAATGGTCTACTTTTAATCTCGTACGCTGTTCCCAAACTTTAATAAAAACATTTTGCACAATATCTTCTGCGCTGTAAACATTCTTAACCAAGCTGTTAGCATATACACAAAGTTTATGATGATAGGTGTCGATAAGATACGTGTAAGCGCTTTCATCTCCATTTTGTAGAGACTCAATTAGAATAGTATTATCGCTGTAATCATCCATCTTCATAAAAACAAATATATAAATTAATAGTTTTTGAGGTCAAAAAGTGAATTGAATTTGCTCAAAACGCCCTCTTTTTTGCCTTTCTATTCGAAAATTATTACAAATAAAAAAGGAATAAAATGCAAATATAAATCTTTTACCTTATAAAATCTATCAAATTAATCGAGTTTTATTGAGAGAAAAGACTTGTGAAAAATAAAAAAATCAGTAAAATGAAAAAAACTTTATCAAATTGTTAGGGTTTTGTTTTTTGGCTTCGTAATAATATTAAAAACGACTAAAATGACAGTAAAAAAGTCAGAGAGACTAATTGTTAAATTTATCACAAATCAAGCTTCTCAAGAAGAGATTGAGCAGCTCACAGAGTGGTTAAAAGAAGAAGAGAATCAAATTGTATTTAAGGATTTTGTACAAACCAATTATGCAATTGATACTGCTTTGAACACTTTTGATTCGACTGAAGTTAGAAAACAGCTTTCGGAACGAATCAATAAGGAAAATAATGTTTTTTATAAACGAAGATTTTCATCATATTATAAATATGCAGCGGTTTTAATTGTGGCTTTGGGAGGATTTTATTTCTATAAAAATTCTAGCTCAGAACAAGTTAAACAAAATGTTATTGTACCGAGAGTTGACGAAATTGTTTTACAATTTGGTAACGGAGCATATGAAAACATTGATACTTCGGAAGAAAAAAATGTTACGGATAAAGATGGAAATATTATTGGAAAACAAGAGAAAAACAAACTGGTTTATAATAAAGCTTTCGCTAATGGAGAGTTGGTTTACAACACTCTGAAAATCCCGTACGGAAAAAAATTCGATGTACAATTATCAGACGGAACTTTGGTGCATTTAAATTCAGGAACTTCATTTAAATATCCAGTTCAGTTTGTCAAAAATAAAAACAGACAAGTGTATTTAACCGGCGAAGCGTATTTTGAAGTTAGCAAAGACAAAAGTCATCCGTTTACGGTAAATGCACAGGAAGTCAATGTTGAGGTTTTAGGAACTAAGTTCAATGTAGACTCATATAGCAATAATAGCAGTACAAATGTTGTATTGGTCGAAGGCAAAGTCTCACTTTATAAAGATCAAAAAACAAGTCAAAATCAGGTTTATTTAACGCCAGGTTTTAAAGGATCAACCCAAAAAGGACAAAACGAAATAAATATCGAACAGGTTAATACAGATTATTATACTGATTGGGTAAAAGGAAGTCTCGTTTTTAAAAATGCATCTTTTGATGATATTATCAAAAAGTTAGAACGTCAATATAATGTGACTTTCATCAACAAAAATAAAACACTCGGAAGAGAAATTTTCAATGCCCGTTTTGATAATGAGCCAATTGAGGTGGTCTTGAAATATTTCAGCGACAGTTATGCGATTGATTACAACATTGACCAAGACAAAATAACGATTAAATAGAGAGGGAGAAAAAGAAGAAAGATCAAAGAAGAAAGACAAAAAAATATAAGAAGCGAGATTGAGAAATCTAAAATCAACAATCAGAAATCTAAAATCTAAAATCTAAAATAAAGAGGCCTATGTAACAAAAATCCAAAATGAAAAGGATCGTTATAAAAAAAACCGGAAAATGCGCCAACATTTCCCGGTAGAGTATATCGGTCAGTTAATTAACCAACCAACATTAAAAAACATTTTAAAAGTATGAAAAAACTCTTGAACAGAATCAGGTTTGATAAGCCTTTTTTGAAATTTGATTTGAAAATGAAATTGACCACATTATTTCTGCTAACTGCCTTAACAGTAATGCACGCCGGAACCACTTATTCTCAAAAAAGCAAGATTTCTTTTAATGCCAGCAACATGACCGTTGCCAAAGTAATTGAAAGACTTGAATATACTACAGATTACAGATTTGTTTACAATGTAAGATCTGTAGATTTAAACAGAGTAATCGACGTAAATGCATACGAAGCTTCAATCGAAGTTATATTAAATAAAATTTTTAATAATACAAGTACCGATTTTAAAGTGTCTGGAAACCATATTGTCTTGACGCCTAGAAAAATCGCTCCCGAAAAAACCGAGGAGAAAAAATCTGTTGCAGATTTTATCGTAAAGGGTAGAGTAACAGATGCAAAAGGAATGCCTTTGGTAGGTGCAGCAGTTGCAGATAATGGTTCAGGAAGAGGTGTAAATACCGATTTTAATGGAGAATATCAAATTATTGCAGTAAGCAGCGAAACTACTTTGGCTTATTCTTATTTAGGATATGTAAGACAAGAAATAAAAGTTGAAGGAAGAAGCGTTATCAATGTTGTTTTAAAAGAAGACGTGCAGGAATTAGAAGGTTTGGTTTTAACGACTGGTTACCAAAATATTTCTGCTGAAAAAATAACAGGTTCTTTCTCCAATTTAAAAGCAAAAGAGTTTCAGGAGCAGCGTTTAAGCAGTATGGATAAAATCTTGGAAGGACGTATTGTTGGATATCAGGATGGTAAAATTCGTGGTACAACAACTATGCGAGGTGTCGTTTATCCTTTGTATGTTATTGACGGATTTCCTGTAGAAAGTACAAAACTAACGCCTTATGCCACTATAGAAGAAAATGTGCCGAATCTGAATTTAGAAGATATTGAAACAATTACAGTTTTAAAAGATGCAGCGGCGGCTTCTATTTATGGTTCTCGTGCAGCAAATGGAGTAGTGGTTATTACAACCAAAAAAGCAAAAGCTGGAAAAACAAATATCTCGTTTTCAAGCAATTTAACCGTTACACCTTATAGAAATTATACCGGAAACCTTACCGATTCTGCTGATATTATTGGTTTAGAAAAAGGTTGGGCGGCAGGAAACCCAAATTTACAAAGTGCAAATGCTGGAACTTATGCGCAATCATTATTAAATAATGCTGCATTTACAAGTTTAGGAATGAATACTTTATTAAATGGTTACGCAGGCAAAATTTCTATGACAGAAATGAATAACCGTTTGAATACACTTGGCGCACAAGGATATAAGTATTATGATGATATTGCAAAATATGCAAAACGAGATCAGTATTTTATGCAGCACAATCTTAGTTTAGGTAAAGCTACAGAAAACAATACTTTTAATGCATCGATTACTTACAAAGACAATCAGCTTGAAGATCGATATTCTGAAAACCAGTCAGTAGGAATCAATTTGAAAAACTCTACTCAAATTAACAGCTGGCTGTCATTAGATTTAGGAACTTACTTAAACTACGGAACTGGCGATACACAAAGTTATCTTGCATCATTGCCTGGATTTAAATTTCAGCCGTACAATCAATTGGTAAATAACGACGGAACTAATTTTGTTTCGACAGCTGCATCTCGCTACAATAATTTTACGCTTCAGTCTATGCAGAATTATGGATTGTATAATATGGATATTACGCCAATGGATGAATTTGGAAGAAATCTGGTTGAAAATAAAAACTTCCTAAACAGAACGTACGCAAAGTTTAACGTTAAATTCAGCAAAGCCTTTACATACAATGCGATGTTCCAATACGAATATGGTTCAGATCGTGCAGAACAGCTTAATGAAAAGGATTCTTATTACGTAAGAAAGAGAGTAAACGAACTGGTTACTATTGTAAACAATAAAGCAGTTTACAATCTTCCTTATGGCGATATTATAAAAGAAACCAATCAGTTTACAAACGCTTACAATTTCCGTCAGCAGTTAAATTTCAATCAGACTTTTAATGAAAAACATGATTTTTCTGCCATTGCAGGTATGGAAATTCGTCATACAAAATTAGAATTTAGCAATAATACACGTTATGGTTATGACTCGCAGACTTTAGGTTTTGCTCCAATAAATCAGGCAGATTTGCTTAAAGTATACGGAGGAGTTTTTGGAGGCTACATGATTCAAGACGATTTTTCATTAGAAAAAGAAATGCTAAACCGTTTTGTATCTGTTTACTCAACAGGCGGATATACGTATGATGGAAGATACACCGTTTCTGGAAGTATACGTATGGATCGTTCTAATCTTTGGGGAACAGATAGTAAATATCAAAACAAACCAACTTGGTCTGCTGGAGCGGGATGGAATATTGATAAAGAATCTTTCTTTAAAGTTTCGTGGGTAGATGCGCTTAAAGTACGTGCTTCTTATGGTATTTTAGGAAATGTTGCTAAAGATACAGCGCCTTATTTAACAGCGTATTACAACTCTAATTCAAATGTTGGAGGAACTCAAGGAACTGTGAGATCGAGACCAAATCCAGAATTATCTTGGGAAAAAACAACAACAACCAACATTGGTTTGGATTTTTCATTGTTCAAAAGCAGATTAAACGGAAGCTTAGACCTTTATAACAAAAAAGGAGAAGATTTATTAGCAAGCAGCCAAGGAATTCCAACAGAAGGATGGGGCTATTCTACTTATACCATCAACAACGGAGGAATGACAAATAAAGGAATCGAGGTAACTTTGAGAGGAACAATCGTAAAAACACCTTCATTCTCATGGGATGCTGCTATTTTGTATGCTAATAATAAAAATAAAGTAGATTTTATAAACGTAAAAGCACCGGTTTATTATTTACAGTTAGATCAAGCACAAGCTTTTCCGAGAGTAGGAACAAGTTTTAACTCAATTTATGGTTACCAATGGGCAGGACTAAGCAGCACAGGATTGCCACAGGTTTATGACGCAAACGGAACAGCTGTAAAATACAATCCGGGTCAGGTTGATGCTATTAAAGATTTTGGCTCAACAGTACCTATTCACAGCGGTTCGTTTCATACTTCTGCCAATTACAAAAACTTCTCGCTTTCGGCACTTTTTGTATATGAGTTAGGTCATAAAATTAAAAATACATTCTTGCCAATGCTCAACAACAACTACAATGGCGCAATGGGTGGTTATGTAACAGATATTACGGTTGTAAATAATCATATTAGAGATCGTTGGCAGCAGCCAGGAGACGAAGCATTTACAAATGTTCCGAGAGTTGTTTATGAGTATGAACCCGATTTTAGTTCAGATTCACAAACTATTTATTCATACGCAGATATTAACATTCTAGACGCTTCAAATATTAGATTAAGCAACGTTTCATTGGCTTATCAAATGCCAAAAGAATTGATGAAGAGAGTAAAATTAGACGGAGTGCGTTTTAATCTAAATGCCGAAAATGTGTTTACTGCAGCAAAAAGCAGAGATGCCAAATTCTTATTGAATGGTTTCCAATCTCCAAGTTTTGTTTTTGGTGTAAATGTTAACTTTTAATTTTTAAAGACTAGACGATGAAAAATATATATAAAAAGGCAGTGTGCCTATTGGCTTTAGGATTGACTTTGGCATCTTGCGAAAATTATTTGGACGATATTCCAAAAGGATCAAAAACACCAACCACTTTGGCAGATTTTGAAGCTTTTTTAAGAGACGAATACACCAACCAGAGAGTAGATGTTTTACCTGCTTTGCACGTATTAAACGACCAGTTTGTAAACGCAGCAACTTTATCGAGCAATAGATTGTATAATGCAAACTATATGTGGGATGAAAATGCAAACCGTATCGAATTGAAACCATCAGATGAAGGAACTTACTATGGAGGCTATCAAGGAATTTCGACTTTTAATTTAATAATCGAAAATGCTTTAACAGCAACAAAAGCAACAGAACAGGAGCAAAGAGTAGTTTGGGCTCAAGCAAAATTGTTGCGTGCCATGAATTATTTTAATCTGGTAAATTTTTACGCAGATACTTATGTGGCTTCAACAGCATCGACAAAATTATCAGTTCCATTAATTACGAGTGCTAATATTAATGCGCCAAGCAAACAGGTAACTATTCAGGAATTATATGATTTTATTTTAAATGATATTAAAGATGCGCTGCCTTATCTGCCAAAAGTTTCTCAGACAGCATTACACCCAAATTTAGGCGCTGGTTATGCTTTCAATGCAAGAGTAAATCTGCAGATGAATAATTATACAGAAGCTTTAAAAAATGCAGATTTAGCATTAGCAGAAAACAATAAATTATACGATTGGATTGGATATTACAATGCCAATAAAGCAGTGATCGATGTTCCGAATTCGTATACTACAACTCCGTCTCCAATGGGATTCAATTATGTAGAAAATTATACATTTCGTCACGGAAGTTCTTCAAATTTAGGAGCAGAATTTGATATTCCGGTAGAACGTGCACAGCGTTTTGAAACGGGCGATGCAAGATTTATTTCTCGATGGAAAATTAGAACAGTAGGCGCTGAGACTTCATACAGAAGAACTTTGACTGGAGCTTTCAATTTTGGAGGAATAACAACAGTAGAAGTATATTTAATAAAAGCAGAATGTCTAGCGCGTTCAGGACAAATTGCAGATGCATTAACCGTTTTAAATACCGTTCGTAAAACACGTATTCTTCCAGCTTCTTATCAAGATATTTCAACTACTGATAAAACAACAGCTTTGAATGCCATTTACAGAACGAAAAACAACGAACTAATCATGACGCTTATTCCATATGCAGACGCACGCCGTTTAAATGCAGAAGGAGTTTACAAAGTTAGTTTCACAAAAGTGGCTGGTGGTAAAACATATACGCTTTCTTCAGACTCTCATTTATGGACATCTCCGTTCCCGCAAGGAGCAATAAACAATCCAGGAAACGGAACAATAACACAAAACGTAGACAAATAATAACTGTAAAGCTTCCTGATTAGGAACTCCGAAAAGGAAGCTTTTCTTAAAATATCAATCAAAAATGAATACAATTAAATATAAAATATTAGGATTGTGCATCTGTTTGTTTATGATTTCAAACAATGGTCA
>NZ_DHEI01000036.1:0-4915 GCF_002399805.1 Flavobacterium sp. UBA4854 | reverse complement strand
TTACAGGGTTAATCGATGGAACAGCTGTAAAATTAATACCAGGGGGAACACATACTTCTGAACTGCCAGTTGCTGAAACAACGCTTAAAGACGGTAAATTTACTTTTTCAGGAAAATTAAATGAGCCACGTTTTTTCTATGTTGTCTTTGGTAAAAACAAAGGAAATATTTCTGTAATGGTCGAAAATGCAAAAATAAAAATATCGGCAGCTGGTACGGTTTCAGATAAAGAAGGAGAGTGGATAACTTTTAAAGATGTAGTTATTACGGGCTCTAAATCACATGATTTTTATGCAAAAGAAATTGTTTATAAAGATCAGCTTGATAAAGACTATAAAGCGTATCACACCAAAGATTCAGATGAATTGAGCAAATTAATCGGTGCAGCAAGACGAGATAAAAATGTAAAAGCAGCAGACTCACTTCAAAGTCTTCCAGTTTGGAAAAAATTTGAAGCAGATGAAAAAGCTTTTTTTACAAATGTCGAAAAAACAACATTGGCTCTTATTGCAAAACATAAAGAAACTTGGTGGGGACCATTTTTTATGATGACCTCTTACAGTTATTTTACTGCAGAACAAAAGCCAATTTACGAGCAATTTTCTGATGTGGCAAAGAAAAGCTACTACGGACAGATTTTAGATAAAGATTTGAATCCGAAATCTTTAGTAGGAACAAGCATTGCCAATTTCGGATTAAAAGATAAAGATGGAAAAACATTTAATGCAAAAGATATCGTAACAGGTAAAAAGTATATTTTGGTAGATTTTTGGGCATCTTGGTGCGGTCCATGCCGAAAAGAAATTCCGAATTTAAAAACAGCTTATGCTGAATATTCAAACAAAGGATTTGAAATTTTAAGCGTTTCAATTGATAAAGACGAAAAAGCTTGGCAAAAAGCCCTTGGACAGGAAAATATGCAATGGCACAATCTTCTAGACGACGATAAAGTGAGTAAATCATTTAACGTAAAAGCAATTCCAGCAACCTATTTAGTAGACGGTAAAGGTGTAATTATTGGAGAAAATTTGAGAGGTGCAGAATTAGAAGCAAAGTTGAAAGAACTTATGAAATCTTAGATTTTAGTCGCAGTTTTCAGTCACAGTCGCAGTTTCAAACTTTGACAAAGTTGAATTACCTTGAATAAAAATTAAAAAAATAACAAACAAAAAATATCATCATGAAAAGTACAATCTTAAAATCGTCGTTTTTGGCATTGGCGCTTACGGCATTTACTTCTTGCACAAAGAAAGAAGGATATACAATAAACGGGAAAATTGACGGATTAGATAAAGGAACGGTTTATCTTGAATATGCCGACGAAAAGGGAGATAAAAAAATAATTGATTCGGCTGAGGTAAAAGAAGGTGCATTTTCTTTTGCAGGAAAAACAGGAGAACCTTTATTTCATACCATTAAAATTAAAGGACAGGAATACGGAGCTTATTTTCTTTTAGACAATGAAGATATTACGATTGAAGCCAAAAAAGATTCTGTTTTTAAAGCCAAAGTAACTGGAGCCACTCAAAACGGACTTTACAAATCATACTACGATAACGAATTCAAAAAAATACAAGCAGTTGCTGGTCCGATTTACAAATTATCTGATTCGCTGACACAAGGCGGAAAAGTAAAATTGACTCCAGAACAGCAAACGATGATGGATAAAAAATGGAAAGATCTTGGCGCTTTTGCGGATGATTTGACAGATAAATTCATCAGAAAAAATAAAGACAATTTAGGTGGAGCATTAGTAATTGAAGATCGAATTGTATCTTACGGAACTCCAGAAAAAGTAAAAGAATATTATGCAGTGTTATCTCCAGAAATTCAAAAATCATTTTACGGAAAAAAATTAAAAGCATCGATTGATCTTAACGAAAAAACAGCAGTTGGCGTTGCAGCTCCTGAATTTTCTCAAACTGATATTAACGGAAAAGTAGTAAAATTATCAGATTACAAAGGTAAATATGTTCTAGTAGATTTTTGGGCAAGCTGGTGTGGTCCATGCCGAAAAGAAAATCCTAATGTAGTTGTGGCTTACAAAACCTATCACGATAAAGGATTTGATGTTTTGGGAGTTTCTCTAGATGATAAAAAGAAACTTTGGGAAAAAGCAATCGAAAAAGACGGTTTAACTTGGACACATGTTTCTGATTTAAAAGGATGGCAAAATGAAGCAGCCGTTTTATACGGAGTAAAAATGGTTCCAACCAATTACTTAATTGGACCCGACGGAAAAATTGTTGCCAAGAATCTTAGAGAAGCTGAATTGCAATCTAAACTAAAAGAAATTTTCAGTAAATCTTAAGCTTTTTTAAAAATGCAATATCAACTTTGTCAAGTTTTAAACTTTGACAAAGTTACTTCAAGCTAAATATCTCAATCAACAAAAAATGAAAAAACACATCTTTCTGGGCTATTGCTCATTAGCTTTCTGCGCGCTTGTTTCAGCGCAAAGTAAATCGGTTAACTTTAAGAAAATAAAAGAGTTAGGCGGAATTGAAGAATATTTATATCAGCCAAACGGAATGAATGTTTTGCTTTTGCAAGACAATGCTTCGCCAGTTGCAACGGTACAAATTGTATATCGTGTTGGATCTAAACACGAAGTTTTAGGAAACACAGGATCAACGCACCTTTTAGAACATTTAATGTTTAAAGGAACTCCGACTTTCAATAAGAAGAACGGAAATACAATTACAGATGTGCTTCAAAATACAGGAGCACAGCTAAATGCTACAACTTGGTACGACCGAACCAATTATTTTGAAACATTGCCAAGTGATAAAATAGAACTGGCAATTCAAATCGAAGCCGACAGAATGCGTAATTCTTTATTATTAAAAGAAGATAAAGAAGCAGAAATGACGGTGGTTCGTAACGAATTTGAGCGTGGCGAAAATGATCCGAACAGTTTATTGGATAAAGAAATTTGGGCTTCGGCGTATATTGCACACCCATATCATCATTCTACAATTGGCTGGAAATCGGATATTGAAAAAGCTCCGATTGAAGTATTGAAAAATTTCTATAATACCTATTATTGGCCAGATAATGCGACTTTAACCATTATTGGAGATTTCAAAAAAGAGAATGTTTTTGAATTGATCGAAAAGTATTTCGGCAAAATTACAAAAGCGCCAAACGCTATGCCACAGCCTTATACAGAAGAACCTCAACAATATGGTGCACGTAAAATTATCGTTAGAAAACCTGGAGAATTAGGCGTTGTAAACAAAGCTTATAAAATTCCTGGAGCTTTGCATGAAGATCTTCCTGCGTTGAATATTTTGGCTCAGATTATTGGTGTTGGGCCATCAGCAATTTTAAACAAAACTTTTGTTGACACTCGTTTAGGAATTTATACTTATGCAAGTGCAACTAATTTTAAAGAAGTTGGACTTTTTACGATTGGTGTTGGTTTTCCAACAACTTCAAAACATGAAGATATCGATACTAAAATTAGTGAAGTCGTGGCTAAAATTCAAAAGGAAGGCGTTACTCAGGATGAAGTAAATAGAGTTGTAGCAAAAATTAGCGCGCAGACTATTTTAGCGCGCGATGGTTCTGGCGTAATTGCATCAGCATTAAACGAAGCAATCGCTTCTGGCGACTGGACAGCTTACATCACAGGAGTTGATCGATTGAAAAAAGTAACTCCAGCTGATGTTATGCGTGTGGCAAATAAATATTTGGTTGAAGATCAAAGTACAACAGGATATTTTATTCCGAAACAAGCTGGTGCTCAAAATAATGATTCGGCGAAAGCCAACAATTATATGCCAGAAAATGGTCCGTTTTATTATAGACATTCAGATGAAGGACATGTTCATGAAGAGTCTTCATCTGCTCCAGCTTTAGTGAAAAATTCAGCAGAAGAATTAATTTATGAATCAAGTTTAATCGAAAAATCGGCTTCAGCTTTTAAAAGAGAAAAAGTATCTGGAATTGATGTGGTTTCGGTAAAAACTTCGGCAAAAGATTTTGTTACGGTTGCAGCAAGTATTTCGTTAGGAAATTATGCCAGTGAAACTAAAAATGATGTTATTCCAGCGCTAACAGCTTCAATGTTATCTAAAGGAACAACGCTGAATGACAAATTTAAGTTTTCAGAAAAACTGCAAAAACTAGGAGTTTCATTAAACGTAAATGCTTCAACTTTCAAAATCAATATCGGATTTAAATGTTTGAAAAAAGACTTAGATCAAGTAATTACTCTATTGGCAGAAGAACTGAGAAATCCGTTGTTTGATGCAAAAGAATTCGAGAATCTTAAACAGCAGTTTATTGGAAATACACAGCAAGATCTGAATGATCCAGGCGAAAGAGGAAGTATTGCTTTATCTCAGGCAATTTATCCAAAAGGAAATCCAAATTACAGTTTAAGTGTAGAGGACAATATTGCGAATATCAAAAACGCGACTTTGGACGAAGTAAAAGCTTTCCACAAAAAATATTTCGGTACAGCTTCTATGCGTTTGGTAATTGTAGGCGATACCGATGGAGCAAACTTAAAAGCTTCATTGCAAAAATCATTCAAAAATTGGAATGGAGGAGTTACAGAAAAATTAAAATTTGAAGAAGCTTCAAAAGTTGCAGCAAAAACAGAAGTAGTAACTATTCCAGAAAAACCAAGTGCCGAATTATTCATTGGACAATTTACAGGTTTAAAAAGAGCCGATGCCGATTATATTCCGTTTTATATCGGAAATTATACTTTAGGTGCAGGTTTTGCAGGCCGTTTAATGCAGACAGTTCGCGATAATGACGGTTTAACATACAACATTTCTTCTGGTTTGGGCGGAAATATAGAAACTGGAGGCTACTGGTTTGTCAACGCTTCTTTCAACCCGAATTTATTTCAAAAAGGTCTAGATGCAACAATGGTTCAAGTTGATAAATGGATAAAAAA
>NZ_DHEI01000041.1:41047-44937 GCF_002399805.1 Flavobacterium sp. UBA4854 | reverse complement strand
TCTCCAAAAACGGTTATGACAGACAAAACTATCGATAGAAAATATGCTGATGTAGCTTATTCAGCAAATGACTTCGAAAGCTATTTAAAAGATGTTTTACGTTTAGAGGCTGTTGCTTCAAAAGACTGGTTAACAAACAAAGTTGACCGTTGTGTTGGAGGAAAAGTGGCTAAACAGCAAAATGCTGGTCCGTTACAATTACCTTTAAATAATGTTGGAGTTATGGCTTTGGATTATTTAGGTAAAGAAGGTATTGCGACTTCTATCGGGCATGCTCCTATTGCTGCTTTGATTGATCCTGTTGCTGGATCTAGAAATGCTATTGCAGAATCGTTATCAAACTTAGTTTGGGCTCCAATTATTAATGGTTTAAAAGGAGTTTCATTATCTGCAAACTGGATGTGGGCTTGTAAAAACGAAGGTGAAGACGCTCGCTTATACGATGCTGTACAAGGTTGTTCAGATTTTGCAATTGAATTGGGAATCAATATTCCGACAGGAAAAGATTCACTTTCAATGAAACAAAAATATCCAAATGACGAAGTAATTGCGCCAGGAACGGTTATTATTTCAGCTGCTGGAAACTGTACCGATATTAAAAAAGTAGTTGAACCTGTTTTACAGAAAAATGGAGATTCAATCTATTATATCAATTTGTCTCAGGATGATTTCAAACTTGGAGGTTCATCTTTTGCACAAATCAGAAATGCAATCGGAAACGAAACGTCTACAATTAAAGATGCTTCTTTCTTCAAAAATGCATTTAATACAATCCAAGATTTAATCGGCGAAAGCCAAATTTTAGCTGGTCACGATATCGGAAGCGGTGGTTTAATTACTACTTTATTAGAATTGTGTTTTGCTGATGTGAATTTAGGTGCTAAAATTGATTTCTCTGCTTTCGAAGAAAAAGACTTATTGAAAATCCTTTTCGCAGAAAACATCGGAATCGTATTCCAAGCTAAATCTGAAGCAGCTGTTGAAGCAAAATTAAACGCAAACAATATTGAATTCTTCAAAATTGGTTCTGTAACTTCTACAGCTACTTTAGAAATTGCAGATTATAAATTAGATATCCCAACTTATAGAGACGTTTGGTTCGAGACTTCTTATTTATTAGACCAAAAACAATCTAAAAACGGAAGAGCTCAGGCACGTTTCGAAAACTATAAAAATCAGGTTTTAGATTATACTTTCCCAGCACATTTTACTGGAAAGAAACCAGAAATCGATAATTCTAAACCAAGACCAAAAGCGGCTATTATTCGTGAAAAAGGAAGTAATTCTGAGCGTGAAATGGCAAATGCAATGTACTTGGCTGGATTTGATGTAAAAGATGTTCACATGACAGATTTAATTTCTGGTCGTGAAACGCTTGAAGATATTCAGTTTATTGGTGCTGTTGGTGGATTCTCTAACTCTGACGTTTTAGGTTCTGCTAAAGGTTGGGCCGGAGCTTTCTTATACAACGAAAAAGCAAAAACAGCTTTAGATAATTTCTTTAAAAGAGAAGATACTTTATCTGTCGGAATCTGTAATGGATGTCAATTGTTTATGGAATTAGAAGTGATTAATCCAGAGCACGAAGTTCATGGAAAAATGCACCATAACGAAAGTCAGAAACACGAAAGCATCTTTACTTCTGTAAAAGTTCAGGAAAACAATTCGGTTATGTTATCTACATTGGCTGGAAGTACTTTAGGAGTTTGGGTTTCTCACGGAGAAGGTAAATTTAAATTGCCTTATGCTGAAGATCAATACAATATTGTTTCTAAATATGCTTACGAAGGTTATCCTGCAAATCCTAACGGTTCTGATTACAACACAGCAATGATGTGTGACAAAACCGGAAGACATTTGGTTATGATGCCTCACATTGAGCGTTCGACTTTCCAATGGAACTGGGCACATTATCCAAAAGACAGAAATGACGAGGTTTCTCCTTGGCACGAAGCTTTTGTTAATGCCAGAAAATGGATTGAGAAAAACTAAAAATATATTTTTACTAAAACGCCCGAATTTATCGGGCGTTTTTTTTGCCACAGATTACACAGATTAGCACAGATTTTTTCTTAATAAAAAGGAATCATTTTAATTCTTTTAATCTGTGGCTAAAAAAAATAACTCATATAATTGCTTCACCTTTTCGCTATCGCTTGGGTCGTGGCAAAAAAACTTAACAAATTCGCGGCAGTTGTTCTCCAACTAAAGTATTTACCACTCTTTTGCCTCCGAAAGCACTTTCGATAATTATTTTTGAAGGATGTTCAGCAGTAATAAAACCGATTTCTGATGCGTTTGGATTTACTTCTTGTAGAATTCTCAATACCTCATCTTTAATTTCTGGCGCAGCAACGCAAACAAAAATTCCTTCATTGGCAACATAAAGCGGATCTAACCCCAATAATTCACAAGCACTTTTTACCTGATTTTCTACTTTTATATTCTCTTCTAAAAGTGAAATTCCTAAATTAATTTCTGCCGATATTTCATGTAAAACCGAAGCTAATCCGCCACGGGTTGCGTCTCTTAAAAAATGAATTTTATCTCCGAATTGTGCTATTAAATCTATAACTGTATGGTTTAAATTTGTTGTATCGCTTAAAATATCACTGTCGAATTCTAATCCTTCACGTTCCGACATAATTGCCATTCCGTGCGAAGCTATTGCTCCGTTTATGATTATAACATCATTCTCCCTAATATTTTGAGTTTTAATATTCGCTTTTTCATGAATAACTCCAATTCCAGAAGTATTAATATAAATTTTATCTCCTTTTTCTCTTTCTACAACTTTTGTGTCTCCAGTAACGATTTTGACATTTGCCTTATCAGCAGCTTTTTTTACTGATTTAATGATTTGAATAAATTCTTCCAAACCGAAACCTTCTTCTATAATTAAAGCAAGTGAAAGATATTTAGGAACTGCACCACACATTGCAAGATCATTTACAGTACCATTTACAGCTAACTCGCCAATATTACCGCCTTTAAAAAATATAGGCGAAATGACATAGCTGTCTGTAGAAAATGCCAAACTGCCTTGTATGTCTAAAAATGCACCATCATGGCGAACTTCTAAAACATCATTCTTTAAAATTTTAAAAATCACTTCATTCAGTAATTTTGTCATATGTTCACCACCACTGCCATGATGCAAATGAATTACTTCACTATTTTTTTCCATTTCACTCAATTAAATCTTCACCCATTTCCTTAAGAACCTCCATTGTTCGTTTAGCCTCATCTTCGTCAATAATTCCAATGGCAGCGCCCACATGAACTAACAAATAATCTCCAATTTTAGCCTCGGGAACGAGAGCTAAATTTACTTCTTTAATAATACCCTCAAATGATACTTTTCCTATTCTAAAAGTTTCGTCAAGTTCTACTGTAACTTTTTCTAAACGGCCGGGAACTGCTAAACACATATACTATTGTTTTATAGATTGAGACAAAAAATCGTACCAAGCCGACAATCCTTCTCCTGACGTTGCTGAAACTTCAAAAAAGATTAAGTTCGGATTGACTTTTTTTGCATATTCTTTTAATTTTTCTAAATCAAATTTCAGATAAGGCAGTAAATCAATCTTATTAATAATACAAATTTGCGATCCCGAAAACATGTCAGGATATTTTAGTGGCTTATCTTCTCCTTCGGTAACCGATATAATGACAATACGTTTTAATTCGCCAAGATCAAACATTGCAGGACAAACTAAATTCCCAACATTTTCAATCATCAATACAGAATCTGAAACAGGTTTTAACTCTTTAACGGCTTTTGCTATCATTTCGCTATCCAGATGACAGCCTTTTCCTGTATTAATCTGCAATACAGGAACATTCAATTTATGAATTCTATCTGCATCATTTGTTGTCTGCTGATC
>NZ_DHEI01000041.1:25156-40809 GCF_002399805.1 Flavobacterium sp. UBA4854 | reverse complement strand
CCTCTGTTTCTTTCGGCAGTAAGCTGATTTTTAAATAAAATATCTTTCTCCAACTGTACTATATTAACTTCATGAGAATGCGAATTCCCATAATTATGGTCATGCTGATGGTCATGACTGTCATGGTCATGGTCATGATCAGAATGGTGTTCATGATGATGATCTTCGTGATCATGGTGATGAAAATGTCCAGAATGATAATGAGAGTAGGAATTTTTATCTCCGATTTTAGTAAACCTAATTTCGTTTTCATCAGAACTGCAACCGCAAGTGGTACACATAATTAAATTTATTTAATGATTATTTTCTTTATTTTCAACTCTTTTCCTGTTATGATTTCTTTAAAAGGACTGTTACAATTTGGACAACTGTCAAAACTTTTTTCGATATGGAATTTCGTTTCACATTCAGCGCATTTTGCTTTTCCTTCAGGTTCTTCTATAAACAATTTCGCATCTCTTAAAACGGTTCCGTTTATGCATTGCGGCCAGATAAAATGAAAAGAACCCATTTCAATGCCAGATAATTTTCCTATTTGCAAGTAAATCTCTAAGGCTTTGTTTCCTCCTATTTTATCTACCTCTTGTTTAGCAATTTTTACGATTGAAGTAACTATAGAAAGTTCATGCATAATTTATCTGTTCTTTAAAATATATTTCAATTTCGCAAGGTATCAACAAAAGAAATCCCAAAAACTGATATTTATCACATTCATAGCAACAATATTTAAATAATTTTAAAATCCTTTTAAACACACAAAAAGTCTTTTTATCTATAATTTAAAACATAACGGATGGAGGAAAAAAACAAAGAAAACGAAACCTATTACAATAGTATTGAAAGACAAGGTTACAACAGAAGGGATTTCTTAAAGTTTGTAGCTTATATTGGAGCCTACATGGGCGTTCAAAGTTCTGCAATTGGCCAGATAGCCAAAGCGCTAGAAACTACTCCGCGTTTGCCTGTAATTTGGGAGCATTTTCAGGAATGTACCTGCTGCAGTGAATCCTTCATTCGTTCTGACCATCCTATTGTTGCAGATATTATACTAGACAAAATTTCTTTAGACTATACTTTGACATTAATGGCCGCATCTGGTCATCAGGCTGAAGCGGCTAAAAAAGCTACTATGGAAAAATATAAAGGAGAATACATCCTTTGCGTTGAAGGTTCTATTCCGATGGGAGCTGATGGAAACTATTGCTGTATTGGCGGCCGAAGTGCTGTAGATATTCTTAAAGAATCTGCAGCAGGAGCAAAAGCTATTATTGCTTGGGGAAGCTGCGCTACATCTGGTTGTGTACAAGCCGCAAAACCAAACCCTACTGGAGCTGTGCCAATTCATAAAATCATAACAGACAAACCTATTATAAATGTTCCTGGCTGTCCTCCTATAGGCGAGGTAATGGCTGGAATTATTGTGCATGTGGTAGCATTTGGAAAACTGCCTGAATTAGACAGTTCTGGACGCCCAAAAGCTTTTTATTCAAAAAGAGTTCACGACAGCTGTTACCGCAGACCTTACTTTGATGCAGGATTATTTGCAGAAAATTTTGATGATGAAAATGCGAAGAAAGGTTATTGCTTATACAAAGTAGGCTGTAAAGGGCCAAGTACTTATAATGCTTGCGGCAATATGAAATGGAATGGCGGTGTTAGCTATCCTATACAATCTGGTCACGGCTGTATTGGCTGCAGTGCTAAAGATTTTTGGGATGCAGGAAGTTTTTATTCCAGAGATGCAGCTGTAAGCCCTGGCAATATTGAAGCTAATGCAGATACTCTGGGAAAAATTGCTCTTGGAGGCGTAGCTGCAGGAATTGGAGTTCATGCTATACTTTCGAATGTATCGAAAAGAAAAGAGCTTAATCAGAGAATTAATCAAGGAACTGAAAACGAAAAACACTTAGAGGATTTATAATCTAATAAAAATAAAACATGGCAGAGCGAATAGTAGTAGATCCAATTACCAGAATTGAGGGACATCTTAGAGCCGAAGTAGAAATCTCAGACGGCACAATACAAGAAGCTTTCCTATCTTCTACAATGGTTAGAGGTTTAGAAAATATTGTAAAAGACAGAAACCCAAAAGATGTTTGGGCCTTTGTGCAAAGAACCTGCGGCGTATGTACATCAACACATGCAACGGCATCTGTACGATCTGTGGAAGATGCGCTTGGAATTGTTATTCCGCCAAATGCAGAAATTGTTAGAAATATCATGTTAGGCTCATTATACCTTCATGATCACGTAGTGCATTTTTACCATCTGCATGCTTTTGATTGGGTTGATGTACTAAGCGGACTAAACGCCGATCCTGTAAAAACATCTCAATTGGCTCAATCCATATCCAATTGGCCCAAAAGTTCACCTGGTTATTTTTCTGATTTACAGAAAAGATTAAAAAAATTTGTAGCCAGCGGTCAATTAGGAATTTTCGCAAATGGATACTGGGGACATCCACAAATGAAATTGCCTCCAGAAGCCAATTTAATGGCAACTGCACATTATCTGGAAGCATTAGAATGGCAAAAAGAAATTGTCAAAGTTCACGCTATTTTTGGAGGCAAAAATCCGCATCCTAATTTTCTTGTGGGAGGAATGGCCTGCTCTATTAATCTTGATGATGCTAGCGGTTTAAATGCTGAAAGATTGGCATTTGTAAGACAATTGCTGGAAGAAGGAAAACGATTTGTAGAACAAGTTTACCTTCCAGATGTTTTAACCATAGCAGGTTATTATAAAGACTGGGGCGCCATTGGAGGCTTTCATAACTTTATGACTTTTGGTGATTTTCCAACACAAGGGTATAATAACACCAATAATGATACTTTTAAATTTCCGTCGGGAGTTATTCTAAATAAAGACCTCACAAAAGTACACGATCTAGATCTGAGAGATTTAAAAACTGTAGAAGAATACGTAAACAATTCTTGGTATGATTATGAAGGAGACGGCAATACCGGAAGGCAGCCTTGGAGCGGAGAAACCAAAATAAATTATTCTGGTCCAAAACCTCCTTATACGCATTTAAATGTTGATGAAAAATACAGTTTTATTAAAACACCAAGGTGGAAAGGCCATGCTATGGAAGCTGGCCCTCTAGCTAGAATGTTAGTAGGATATGCATCGGGAAGAGAAGAATTCAAAGATACTATCGATGCTGCATTATCCAAACTTCAAATTCCTGCAGAAGCTTTATTTTCTACTTTAGGCAGAACTGCTGCAAGAGCATTGGAATCGAAATTAGTGGCTGGCTGGAATCTCGAATTCTTTGACCGTTTAATTGAAAACATTAAAAATGGAGATACCAAAATGGCCAACATGGAAAAATGGGAAACTTCAACTTGGCCTAAAGAAGCTCAAGGAGTTGGTCTTGTAGAGGCACCAAGAGGTGCATTAAGCCACTGGATCGTAATAAAAGATGCAAAAGTTGCGAACTATCAGCAGGTAGTTCCTTCGACTTGGAATGCTTCTCCGAGAGACCCTAAAGGACAACGTTCGCCGTATGAAAGCAGTTTGTTAAATACACCTGTCGCTAATCCAGAGTTGCCATTAGAAATCATTAGAACCATACATTCATTTGATCCTTGCATTGCCTGCGCTGTTCACTTATATGATGAAAACGGCAGTATCATTAAAGAAGTAAACGATATCTCAATCTGTACCGTATAATTTAAAATTGTTAAACATGCCAGCAAAAACTAACGATTATAAAAGAGCCTACATATGGCAGCTGCCTATACGCATTTTTCATTGGGTAAATGCATGGGCTATTACCGGACTAGTGGCTACGGGGTTTATTATTGGCAATCCGCCAGGTATAATTTCGACTAGAGAAGCAACAAACCAGTTTTGGTTTGGGTATGTCAGAGAAATTCATTTTGCATGTGCTTATCTATTAGTAGCCGTAATGATTTTAAGAATTTATTTTGCTTTTAAGGGAAATAAATATGCCAGCTGGCGTGTGTTTTTTCCTTTCAAAAAAGAAGGTTTTAAACGAATGTGGCATGTTATAAAATATGATATTTTTCTGCAAAATGAACATACAAATGGCTCTCCATCGGGAGCCGTTGGGCACAATAGCGTAGCCGCAGCCTCTTATTTAATAATGTTTGTTATGGCGCTAGTTATGATTGCTACGGGTTTTGCAATGTACGCTCCAACCTCAACTTGGTTTTTTCCTAAAATGTTTGGCTGGGTAACCAATTTTGCTGGTGGTGATCTGAACGTCAGAACTATACATCATTTTACCACTTGGACTTTTATATTGTTTGCTATTGTTCACATTTATTTAGTCTTCTTTCATGACTGGCTTGAAGGACTAGGTGAAACGTCGGCAATGGTCAGCGGTTATAAGTTTGTACGAACTGAAAGAATAAAAAAAGACGAAGATTTAGAGAAAAAGATCGAAATCGTTGAACAGGAAAAAATTTAAATCGTTTCATCGATTTCAAAATAAAATTAGATGCAGGAAGAAATTATTGCAAAAAAAATAGATGAGTTTCACACAGATGGAAATGAGATTTTAGTACTTGGAATTGGAAACTATTTAATGGGAGACGAAGGTGTTGGCGTACATTTTATAAACAGAATAGACAAAACCCAATTTCCCGAAAACATTTCATTTATTGATGGAGGTACAGGTGGCTTTACTTTGATTCCTTATATAGAAAATCATAAAAAAGTAATCATTGTAGATGCAACGATGGATGGTAAAGATGAAGGAACAATTACGCTCTTAAAACCTCGTTTTTCAGAAGACTTTCCAACTGCATTAAGCGGACATAATTTTGGACTTAAAGATATGGTTGACATTTTATCAATGCTGAATGTCATGCCCGAAATCTCTCTGTACACAATTACAATCCTAAAAATGGAACCTATGTCTATGAACCTTTCACCAAAGGTAGATGAAGCAATCCAAAAGGTTACCCTTCAGATTATTCAGCAAATTGAAAATTTTAAAAATACATAATTCACTTTTTTTGAATCCTACATTTCAAATAACAATTTCAGGCAGTGTGCAAGGTGTGGGCTTTCGTCCCTTTGTATATAATTTAGCAATCAGCTATAATCTGAAAGGTTATGTTTCTAATAATGAAAATGGAGTCATTATCATAGTGCAGGAAAAATCGCCTACTGTAACTGAATTTTATAAAGAGCTTAAAAAAAAGCATCCTAAAAATGCTAAAATAAAACACATTGAGATTGTAGAAATTTTGAGAGATGAAACATTTGATACTTTTTCTATAAGACCAACTGAGAAAAACATCGCAATCAATGCTCCTCTAACTCCTGACTTTGCAATCTGTAAAAACTGTAAGAGTGAGGTTTTAGATCCAAAGAATCGACGTTATTCGTATCCTTTTATAAGCTGTACGTCATGCGGACCAAGATATTCTATTGCTAGAAAGTTTCCTTTCGAAAGAGAAAACACAAGTTTAAATGAATTTAAAATGTGTAAAACATGTCTTGACGAATATAATAATCCCAAAGACATTCGTTTTCATTCTCAGACTAATTCATGTCCTGAATGCGGTGTGAGAATTTCATTTACAGACAATAAAGGAAACATAACAAAGGGAACAAATAAAGAAATATTTGAAGCTCTTTGCGAAAAACTTACAGCAGGAAAAATCATTGCCGTAAAAAACATCACCGGCTACCTACTCTTATGTGATGCAACAAATCCTAAAGCAGTTCTAGAATTACGAAACCGAAAAAAACGTCTCACAAAACCATTTGCAGTTTTGTTTAAAGACATTAAACAAATAGAAAATTATCTGTATTGTCAGAAAGCAGAAAAAAAAGCAATCACTTCCTGCCAAGCTCCAATTGTAATTTTACCACTAAAAAAGAAAGCGGACTTAGCTATTACAGAAATCAGTCCCGCTATAGAAACTGTTGGCGCTATGCTGCCGAATTCTGGCATTTTACATTTAATTTCAAACTTGTTTCAAAAACCATTTGTGGCAACTAGTGGCAACTTTAATGGCGCAGCGATCTGCATGAACCAAAGTGAAGCTTTAAAATCATTAAATTCTGTTGCCGACTTTTATTTACATCATGATTTAGAAATTCAACATTCGCAAGATGATTCTATATTAAAATTTTCAAAAAAGCATAAGCAAAAAGTAATATTGCGCCGAGCGCGTGGTCTTGCTCCAAATCTCAATTTGTCTTTTTTAGCTCCGAGGTCAGAAAAACTGCTTTGCTTAGGTTCAGATCTAAAAAACACTATTACAATTACACCAAACGAACAGACCTACATAAGCGAATACATTGGAGATCTTGCAAATTATGATACTTATAACAGATTTGAAAAAAAGATTAATAGTTATTTGACTTTTTTCAATTTTTCACCACAAAAAATTATTTATGACCCGCATCCCAGTTACCAATCTTCCAATAAAATTTCAGCTTTCACATTCGAAAACAAAACTATAGAAACGCTTACAATACAGCATCACGAAGCACACTTTGCTGCTATTTTGGGTGAGAAAAATTTATGGAAAAAGCGCAAAATATTAGGAGTTATTTGGGATGGAGCTGGTTTTGGAAGCAATACAGAGATATTTGGCAGTGAATTTTTTGAATATAATCTTGGACAGATTAACAGAATTGGGCATTTAGAATATTTTCCGTGGATTTTAGGCGATCAAATGTCTAAGAATCCAAAAATTGCAGCATTCTCGATCAGCAGAAACAATCGTCACTTTCAGCAACTTTTCAATAAAAACGAAATCAAAATTTATTCGAAACATATTGAAAATAGTGCAATAAAAACTTCTTCGATGGGACGCTTATTTGATGCCGCTGCTTTTATATTGGGCTTTAAAAATCCAATTTTGTTTGAAGGCGAAGCTGGAATGTATCTCGAAAAACTAGCTCAAGAAGCTTTTAGCAAATCTACTGTAAAATTGAAAGATTACCTGCAAGACGAAAAAATCACAAATCTGATTCCAACAAAAACACTTTTGTTAAATCTCAATAAAGCAATAAAAAACAATAACCAGATAGAAAACGCCGCATTAAATTTTCATTACACTTTAGTTAAATGCATTGAAAAAATAGCCAGGCACAAAAAATCAAAACATCTCGCATTTAGTGGCGGCGTTTTTCAAAATACGGTCCTTATTGATTTAATAATTGATCATTTAAAACCAAAATACAAACTGCATTTTCATGAAATGCTTTCTCCCAATGACGAAAACATTTCATTTGGACAACTGAGTCATTATTTACACTTAAAAAATTAAAACATGGATATTCTTGAATTATTAGGGCATATTGGGAAAACAGAAGAAAAAGACAAGATTTCTTACTCTACTGGTGTTGTTATGGCATTGAGTCTTAAAGACATTGGTTTTGAAGAAATAATGTATGAAGATTTTATTGACGGCATGAAATCTATTTTTGAGAAATCAAGTGAAAAAATCTCTCCAAAGCGTTCTATTGAAATTTTCAATAATTATGTTGCCCTCTTACAAGAAGAACTAAAAGTAAAAAATGCCGCAATAGGAACTGCTTTTTTAGAGAAAAATGCTTTAAAAGAAGAAATTACTTCTCTAGCCAGCGGTTTGCAATATGAAATTTTAGAAGAAGGCACAGGCGAAATTCCAAAAATATCAGATACAGTAAATGTTATTTACGAAGGTTCTTTGTTAAATAAGACCGTTTTCGATTCTACTAAAGATTCTGGACCACAAAAAATGCGTGTATCAGAAACCATAAAAGGCTGGCAGGAAGCTTTACAATTAATGCCCGAAAAATCAAGTTGGAAAATTTACATTCCGCATCATCTTGCGTATGCCGAGATTGGTGCACCGCCAATGATACAGCCCAACTCTACTTTAGTGTTTACTATTAAGCTCTTAAACATTGTCTGAAATGAAATATCTTTCTGAATATCGAAATCCTGAACTCGTAAATTATTATTTAAATGAAATTCATAAAATTACCACTAAACCTTGGAATATCATGGAAATCTGTGGTGGTCAGACACATTCATTGGTCAAAAATGGATTATTAGATTTGCTTCCCAAAAATATTAGAATGATCCACGGACCAGGTTGTCCCGTTTGTGTTACTCCAATTTCATTAATAGATAAAGCAATCGAATTACTGAAAAAAGGTGTCATTTTATGCTCTTTCGGAGATATGATTCGCGTGCCCGGATCTTCTAAAAGCTTGCTTCAGGCAAAGGCCGAAGGAGGAGATCTTCGAATTTTATATTCACCTTTGGAAGCTGTAAATATTGCTTCAAAAAATCCAGATAAAGAAGTCGTCTTTTTTGCTGTAGGTTTTGAGACTACCGCACCAAGCAATGCTTTGGCTGTAATCTATGCTCAAAAATTGGGTCTTGCTAACTTTAGTTTATTAGTCTCTCATGTATTGGTTCCGCCAGCTATGGAAGCTATTTTATCTGATGAGTTTTGTACCATTAATGCTTTCCTAGGAGCGGGTCATGTATGTATAATTGTTGGGCTGGGAGATTACTATCCTATAGCTAAAAAATATAAAATTCCTATTGTGGTTTCAGGATTTGAGCCTGCCGATATGGTTCAGGCCATTTATCATACCGTAGTTCAATTAGAAAAAGGAGAATACAACGTAGAAAATCAATATACCAGATTAGTAAAAGAAGAAGGCAATGTAAAAGCCAAAGAAGTTGTTGATAGTGTTTTTACAATTGGAACTCAGGAATGGCGAGGAATTGGTGTAATTAAAGATAGTGGACTTGTAATGCGAGCAGAATATAAAATGTATGATGCTAACCAAAAGTTTTCGATCACAACTTTGCCCAAAAATATAGATCAATACTGTATTGCCGGACAAATTTTAACAGGACATAAAAGACCAAATGAATGTCCTGAATTTGGAAAAAAATGTAAACCGTCCAATCCTTTAGGCGCACCAATGGTTTCTTCTGAAGGTGCTTGCGCGGCCTATTTTAATTATTTGTAAAAAATTATGATTGGATTTCTGATTACGATTTACGCTGGATTAGAACATGCCTTTGAAGCTGATCATTTACTGGCTGTAAATAATTTGGTTACTAATAGAAATAGAATCAAAGATGCTTTGAAAGATGGAATGTTCTGGGGTGTTGGCCATACTTCCACAATTTTTTTAGTGGGCATTATCATGATTGGCTTTAAAATTTCGATAAGCGAAAATATATTTAGCTATCTCGAAGCCATTGTAGGTTTGATGCTTATTGTGCTGGGAATAATTCGTTTGTTTAAATTATTGTACAAGAAAAAACATTCGCACACCTATTACCATAGTCACGAGCATACGCACAGTAACGGAGTTACGCATACACACATGCACGCTCACACCTACTATCATTCGCATCCTATTGCCTCTTTTAAACATGCCCATTTTGATGAATCAACAAATTATAAAACAGCATTTGGCGTAGGACTGGTTCATGGTTTGGCAGGGAGCGGATCTTTGGTTATTTTGGTTATTTCGCAAATGAAAACTCCATTAGAAGGATTACTTTATATCCTAATTTTCGGAATTGGTTCTATAATAGGAATGTTTATCGCTGCTGGATTATTTAGTATTCCGTTTACAAAAAGCATTCTCAAATCTCAAAAATTGCAATATGCCTTAATAATAATTTCTTCGGTAATATGCATCATCTTCGGCTTCAAGATTGTTTATACCAATTTATTTTAAAAATTAAGTTTATTCAGATATAAAAAAATGCTACGACGCTATCCCCATGTCGTAGCTTTTTTTTCTTCATTAATTATACTCTAATTAACATATAAGAATAGCTTAATGATATCTTAAGGCTATTTTTAAAGCTTCATTTACTGCGATAAATATCTTTGCTTCATGAAAAATATTATACGCAAATTATACCTCCCAATTCTCTTATTTACTTTAAGCCAATTTTCTTTTGCTCAAAAAACAGCAATAAAAGGAACCATCACCGACGGAAAAAACCCTATAGAATTTGTTGATGTTATTTTAAAAAGTACAGCCGATTCAACAAAAACTGCTAATTATACCACAACAGATGTTTCTGGCAATTTTGCTCTAGAGAATGTAACTTCTGGAGAATACCTGCTTCAATTTAAATTAATCGGTTTTAAAATAAGTACTAAAAAGATAAAATATACAGGCACGACTATTTCACTCGGCACTATCATTTTGCAAGAAGATGCAAATCAGCTTAATACTGTAGTTGTAAATTCACAAAAAAAACAGATTCAAAAAACTGCAGAAGGTTTTGTTTTTAACGCAGTTTCAAATATTTCGCAATCAGGAGGAACGGCAATTGATATGCTAAAAAATATTCCAACAGTTTCGGTTGATGCAGATGACGCCATTTCGTTAAGAGGAAAAACGCCTTTAATTTTAATCAATGGGAAAAATTCTGCTATTACTGATATGAATCAGATTCCTGCAAGCAGTATTGAAAGCATCGAAATCATTACAAGTCCGACTGCAAAATACGATGCTAATGCAGAAAGTGGTATTATCAATATCAAACTTAAAAAGAATAATCTTAACGGAATAAATGGTGCTGCAGTTCTTGGTGGCGGTTTTGGAGCAAAAGGAAGATTAAGCAGCTCTGCTCTTTTAAATTATAAAAACGACAAATGGAATGTTGGCCTTGCTTACGACAATCGTTTTGCAGGAAGAACAAAAAGTATTGAAGGCGACCGAACAAACTATTTTATTCAAGACGAACATTATATCCATCAGACTCGAAGTGACCAACGTACAGAAGGTTTACAAAATCTAAAATTCAATCTTGATTTTTCTCCAAACGAAAGAAACACTTTCTCTTTTGAAGCGCTTGGAAATCTTGAGAACAAAGACAATGAAGAGACTTTAAAAACGAATGTTTATAACGATTCAGATGCCTTTTTCTCTGCTAACCAACGCCATTCTTCAGAAATCCAAAAAGCTAAAGCCGCAGAGTTTTCGTTAAATTATGACCGAAAATTTTCTGATGACAGAAAAAGTTTAAATGCAAACATTACCAGTTCTTTCAATTTTGGCAGAGAAAACACAAATATCGATACCAATAATTACGATGAAAATGGAATGCTGATTGGTGACACATTTTGGCAAAAAACACATAATTATGGGAAAGAAAATATTTCAAATGCTATTGTAAATCATGCTTTTCCAATTTCAGAAAAATCAACCATTGAAACAGGCTATAAAGGAACTTTTAGATTTTTTAATTCTGATTTTCAAACCGCTGATTTAATTAATGGCGATTATGTAGTTAATCCGCTTGCAAGTAATATTTTTGATTTTAATGAGCAAATAAATGCCTTTTATGGACTTTTAAATTCGTACTCTGGTTCAAAAGACAATCAGAAATGGAAATATAATGTCGGACTTCGTGCAGAACAAGTTTCAAATAATGGAAAAACAGAAAATGGAAGTGATAATTTTTCTAATCATTATTTAAAACTTTTCCCTTCGGCATCTGTTCAATTGAATTTGCAATCTGACGAATTTTTAAAATTTGGTTATAGTAAACGTATAAATCGCCCAGATCTAGATGATTTAAATCCTTTTGTTGATATTACCGATGCATTAAATCCTCATAGTGGAAATCCTTATTTAAAACCAGAAATTATTCATATTGTAGAATTAAATTATAATAAAGAATGGGATAAATATTCGCTTTCTGGAAATGCCTTTTATAGAAATGCTAACAATACCATAAGACAATATTCCACATTGCAAGATAATGGAGTTGTTTTATTACAGCCTCAGAACATTGGAAACATGGTTACCTATGGAGTTGAAGGTATTTTTAGTCTAAAACCATTCTCTTTTTATGATGCCAATATTAGTTTAACGGCTTTTCAGCAAAACATTAGTGCAACCAATTTACCACAATCTGAAGATGTTGTCAATAGTGCATTCAGTTGGTACGGAAAAGTGATCAATAACTTTGCCCCGTGGAAAGATGGAAAACTACAAATTATAGGAAACTACAATTCTGCTGTTGCAACTCCACAAGGAAAAAGAATCCCGATTTACAATGTTGATATGGGATTTCAGCAAAAATTAGGAAAAGGAAATGCACGATTAGGCTTAGTTGTAACCGATATGTTTAACACATTAGAAAGCGGTTATAAAAACAATACTTTATTATTTAAAAGCAATAGAACTTCAAAATCTGACACAAGAGCTTTAATGATAACGTTTGCTTATACCTTTAGATCAGATTTCAAAGAAAAATTACTAGAAAATCAGTTTTCAACGGAGTAAAAACTGACATAGAATCATAAAAAAAGAAAAATTTCATTCTTGTATTTTTAAGCTATTATTCTATTGAAAAATTGAATTATATTCGCCAAAAGAAATCAGCTCGACAGATTTTTTTAAGCCCGAAAAACACTTAATCCTACATAGAATGAAATTTTTACATTTATTAGTGGTCACACTATTTTTTACTGCCTTTCAATCGTATTCACAAGTACACGTTGATCAGATCATCCATAATTCTAAAGAACGTTACATTACCACAACTATTGGCTATCCAGTTCCAGGAACTTTTGCACCATTGAACCAAAAAGAACCTATTACAGTTTTAAATCCAGACGGAACAGGTTTTATTCAGGCCGAAGATTTAAGCAAACAAAAAATAAACTGGGGAATAGAATGCACAGAAGAAGGTGTTCCTGTTTTTAAAGAAGGATTCAACAGTGCAACTTATACATTTTGGTACAGACCAAATGACAGTGAAGAATGGTATTACTCTCAATTCTCTATTCATTTTGCCAAAAAGAAAATGTTTTTAATGGGCGAAAGAGTAAAAACTTACGAAGATTATAACGTGCAATAACTTTCAAAAGCATCTTCAAATTAAATTTTTCTTGATTTTTTGGAAATTTCACGGCGAAAAAGAAAACGTTTTCGTTGATTTTTAATAGTCTCTATAAATTTTCCCATTAAATTTTATAAAACTGAAAATCATACCCAAATTTTATTTAATTTGCAATAAAATTCAATATATTAAACATGGTTTCAATCACACGCCTTTTTGATTTTCCCTATTATCAACAAGAAACTTACAACCTTCCAGTTGCTCTTGCAACCAAAAAAAATGGAGTCTGGGAAAAAACATCTAGCCAAGAATATATTGCAAAAGCAAATGCTGTTTCGAGAGCATTATTGCGTATGGGCGTTCAGAAAGATGATAAAATCGCATTAATTACTTCGAACAACAGAACGGAGTGGAATATAATGGATATTGGTATTTTGCAGACTGGTGCTCAAAATGTTCCTATTTATCCAACTATCGCAGAAGAAGATTACGAATATATTTTAAACCATAGCGGTAGCATTTACTGTTTTGTTTCTGATGAAGAAGTATTACAGAAAGTAAATGCCATAAAAGCAAATGTGCCAACTTTAAAAGAGGTGTATTCCTTTAATGAAATTGCAGGCTGCAAACACTGGACAGATTTACTTGCACTTGGTGAAGACGAAAGCAATCAAAGCGAAGTCGAAGCTAGAAAAGACAGCATTAAAACAGATGATTTAGCTACTATTATCTACACTTCTGGAACAACAGGAAGACCAAAAGGAGTTATGCTTTCGCACAAAAATATTGTATCAAATGTTTTGGACAGTGCGCCAAGAATTCCGTTTGATCCAGGAAAAAGCACTGCATTAAGCTTCTTGCCTATTTGCCATATTTTTGAAAGAATGATTTTGTACATCTATCAATATTATGGTGTTTCAGTTTATTTTGGAGAATCGATCGATAAAATTAGTGACAACTTAAAAGAAGTTCGTCCAACTGTCATTACAGCTGTACCAAGACTTTTAGAAAAAGTTTACGATAAAATTTATGCTAAAGGAGCCGAATTAACTGGCATCAAGAAAAAACTGTTTTTCTGGGCTATTGATTTAGGCTTAAAATACGAACCATACGGAGCTAACGGATTCTGGTATGAGTTCCAATTAAAAATTGCTCGCAAACTAATTTTTAGCAAATGGAAAGAAGGTTTGGGAGGAAATCTAGATTTAATGGTTTCTGGAAGTGCCGCTTTGCAACCACGTTTAACGAGAGTTTTTGCTGCTGCAGAAATTCCAGTTATGGAAGGTTACGGTTTATCTGAAACATCACCTGTAATTGCAGTTAACGATCAAAGAAACAGAGGTTTTAAAATTGGAACTGTTGGAAAACCAATTCGTAACCTTGAAGTTAAAATTGCTGAAGACGGAGAAATTTTATTAAAAGGACCAAACGTAATGTTAGGTTATTATAAAGATCCTGAAAAAACGGCCGAAGCAATTATCGATGGTTATTTCCATACAGGAGATATTGGAGAAATTGACAGTGAAGGTTTCTTGAAAATTACAGATCGTAAAAAAGAAATGTTCAAAACTTCTGGAGGTAAATATATCGCTCCACAAATGATTGAAAATGCCATGAAACAATCTCGCTTTATTGAGCAGATTATGGTTATTGGTGAAGGTGAAAAAATGCCTGCAGCCTTTATTCAACCCAACTTTGAATTTGTAAAAGAGTGGGCTAAAATTCATAAAATTACTTTAGGAAGTACAGATGCTGAAATTTCTTCAAATCCAGATGTTATTAAACGAATTGATGAAGAAGTAGAAAACATCAACAAAAAATTTGGTCACTGGGAACAAGTGAAACGCATTGAGCTAACTCCAGATGTCTGGTCAATCGATGGTGGGCAACTTACTCCTACCTTAAAATTGAAACGAAAAATTATTAAAGAGATTTATAAAGACCTTTATGCTAAAATCTACGGAAACAATTAATAAATCAAAATAATATAACCAAAGCGAAAAGGCCGTCTCAATGAGATGGCCTTTTTTAGTTTTAAATATTTTTTTGTCTGAATATTTTTTAACTATTTTTAATCTACTAAAAATAAAATAATGAAAGAATATATCGACAATATAAATTGGTCAGAAGTTTGGGAGTTTTCAAAACAGTTTATCCTGCCTAACATAGGTTGGTTTATACTCTGGATTGTTTTATTTATTGTTCTCGGGATTATTTTAGGCATTCTTTTCAATGTGTTTTTATATCGAAAAAATTTCTTTTACCGCGACAAAAAATATTACAACTGGTTTGCCAAACTCTGGATTCCGTATTTCCTAATTGTCATTCTCTATTTTATGACAATGATTGGCTTGTTCTACGGAACGCATTCTATTTTACGCAGCGAAAACAAGAACATTGCCGCTAAGATTTATTCTAACACTTTTGGAACCACATTTTCATCTGAAAAAGAGAAAAAAGATTTTTTGCATGCTTTGCAACTGCTTTCAAATTCTTCAGAAGATGCCAGTAAAACGCTTACTAAAGCATTTGCATCTTATATCAAACAAAACAATAGCGGTTTAAGCACTTTAGATAACTTCAAAAATTCTTCGACTTCTTACTTGCTTGAAAAATACGAATCGGATGTTTACAGTGCTTGCGTCTACGGGTTTATGAAGGCTGTCGACAAAAAAGCCGACATGAAAAATGTAAAAGACATTAATTATGCCGATTTTAAAGCTGCTTTGGCAAAACTAGATCAAATTGAACCTCAAAAGATTGAACTCTCCTTACAATCAGAAATGGGGCGAAAATTACAATCGGTACAGAACTTTGTTTTTTATGGAAT
>NZ_DHEI01000041.1:0-25018 GCF_002399805.1 Flavobacterium sp. UBA4854 | reverse complement strand
TCATTTATATCAAATTTGTAAAAGCACCAAAAACAACTCAAAATACAGTTACTGTTTAATTGATAAAGATTTTGTTCTAAAGGCTATCTCAATAGGCTAGTCTTTTTTAGTATCAAAAAAACGGGTATTTTTACTTTAACCCCAAAATTATAATTCCCGTATTTTTATGTTTTCATTCAACTAAAATTGAAAAGTATGCCTTGGACAATTCTCGAACAATTATGGAAACGTGCTGTAAATCCTGAAAACACGAATCCAGATCTTACCAATTGGGACAACGAAATTAAAACATTGTACCAATTAGGTATTGCCATGGAAGATACTTTATTCTTTTTATATTCTGAAAAACCAGATTTTGAAACTTTCAAGACATGGATTAATAACAGAAAACGAAATGCTACCTCAGAAATAGAGGATTTAATAGAAAATGTATTGTCTGAAGAAGATCTTCAATTTTGGAATGAGAACGGTTATATAGTGGTTAAAAATGCCATTTCTAAAGAAGATTGCCGAGCCACACAAAATGCAATTTGGGATTATTTAAAAATGGATCCAAATCAAAAAGAAAGCTGGTACAAACGTCATGAAAAACAAAAAGGATTGATGCTTAATTTTTCGGATCACGAAACTTTAAATCGCAACCGTTTTTCGCCAAGAATAAAAAAAGCTTACGAACAGCTTTACAAAACCAAGAAAATATACAAAACTATTGATAAAGTAAGTTTTAATCCTCCAGAAACAGATCATTTTACTTTTCTTGGAAGTCCGTTGCACTGGGATATGAGTTTAAAAAAACCGCTTAAGTATGGCCTTCAAGGTTTACTTTATTTAACCGAATGCGGAGAAAATGATGGCGCTTTTCATTGTGTTCCTGGTTTTCATAACCAGATTAATGAATGGCTCGATCAACTTGCACCGAATGAAAATGCTAGAGAAAAAGCTTTAAAAACTTTACAGCCAAAACCTATTACAGGAGATGCAGGTGATTTTATAATCTGGCATAATGCACTGCCGCATTGCGCAACACCCAACAAAGGAGAAAATCCAAGAATGGTGCAATATCTTACTTATCTTCCAGATGATTACAATGCTACAGGAGAATGGATTTAATTTATTTATAGCAATTGTAGAAAATGCGAAAAACTGCAAATACAACGATTTACAGTTTTCTACAGTTATCAGCTATCCTTTTTGATAACTGCGATTAACAAATTAAATTCTAATTTTTAAGGCACCAATTCAAAATCTTTGCGATGTTTTTGGCATCGTCAATTCCGCGGTGATGTGTTCCTTCTAACGGAATATTCAGCAATGCAAGCGCACCATTCATTCCTGTTGGTTTAACCAAGCCAAACTTTTCGGCAAAATGCTCTTTTACATTGATATGCTCCTCTCCCATTGGATAGGAAACACCAAACGATTTACATTGTTTTTTCAGCATATTTAAATCGTATTGACCGTAACTTGCCCAAGTATACAAATCGGGATTATACTCGTCAATAAGCTCATTAATGGCATCTTCGAAACTAACTCCGTTCTTATCAAGTAAATCCTGAGTAATGGTGGTTAATTCCGTGCAAAACAAACTAACGCTTGAGCGTTGTGGCTTTACTAATATTCCTTTATTCTTAGAAATTGCTCCTGTTTCTGTATCCAATACAGCCAAACCAATTTCTATAATTTCATTTTGCTGTCCGCTCGGGACAGCACCTTGCCAACATGTGGCTTCTAAATCGATAATAATAATTTTATCTGTAGTTTTCATTTTTTTAATTTTCTTAAATAATTGTGTTTTTTTTAAAACCGCTAAGAGCGCTAAGGTTTACGCAAAGGAACGCTAAGATTAGTCTCCCGCAGATTGAGCAGATTTGAGCAGATTTTTTTAACAATCCTATTAATCTGTGGCTAAAAACTTTGCGCCTTAGCGCCTTTGTGGCCAGAAACCTTTAGAAAAACATGCTCTTAAAATCTAGAAAGAAACTTCTTTTCTTAGACTTTTTTTCAGGCTTTTCTCTTTTTTCAGAGCCCTTTTTTTCAAAAACAGCTTTAGCTTTCTCAAGCTTTTTAACTGGTTTTGTATCTTCTTTTTTAGAAGTTTCATAAAACTTTTTGAAAGGACGTGGCTCAAAATCAACCAAAATAGCTGCCATGTTTATAGCATCAATATTTGATGGATCTGTTTCTCCTTTTAAGAACGTTTCGATCGGTCGGAATTTGTCTTTCTTTTCTTTAAACTTATTCTTTTTGGTATGATCGAAATCTAAGCTCAGTAGATTCTTGAAAACATTCAAATCATCTTGAGTTGGGTTATTCTCAAAAATAAGCCAGCACAAATCACGAAGTTTACCACGAGAAGGCTTGTACAAATAATCAAAGTATTGACCGCCTTTTTCTGTCTCGTATTTATTTCTAATTGCTTTTTTATATTTTTCTAGTGTATTGTTTTGCATGGTATTTTTCTTTTGCAATTCTTGGGAATCTCAGGAAATTGAAGGCTTTTCTGGGAAATCCAATATCACAAAAGTTCAAAAGCACGCTTGCTTTACTAGAGAAATATCTCTAAATGATATATATGGTTTCCCGAAAATTTACCTTTTCATTCCATAGGCTAATGCATTCTAAATCTGCTTCGATAATCGAGGCAAACGAAGATTCACTAAACTCCACTGTATCTGTCTGACCTTTATGGGCCGACCCAAATCCTATTTCTTGATTCATCCTTAAATTTTTATTATTAAACTTAAACAATCAACATTTACTGCTAATGGTTCTTTTACTTTACGAAGATTTCTTTTAATTGACCAATTACGTTTCCGCCGCCAGAAATGGTGATTTCACCAATTTTATCTGCGATTTTTTCAACATATTCCATCTCTTTCAACTTCCACAACATTTCGTTTTCTTCCATCAGCTTTGCTGTGTTAAGCAAACTTCTTGTTGCAGCAGTTTCTTCTCTTCTCATAATGCTGTTGGCTTGCGCTTTTTTCTCCGCAACCAAAACCTGATTCATGATTTCTTTCATATCTCCTGGAAGAATTACATCTCTTATTCCAGCATCAGAAATTTTCAAACCTAAATCTTCGATTTTAGTTTTTGCTTCTTCTAAAATAGCCTCGGCAATAGCATCTTTTTTAGTTAACAATTCATCTAAAGTCAAGCCTCCAACAAAAGCTCTTAAAGCCAATTGCATTGCTACATACAATTGTTTTTCAAAATCTTTATTTTCAGTCAAAGCTTTCATGATATCAACTACTTGGTATCTCACAAAAAAGTTGATTCTTAATCCTGCTTTATCTTTAGTCAACAATTCTTGGCCGGAAATTTCCAATTGTTGCTGTCTTATATCAACAGTTTTTACTTCGATTGTAATAGCGTTATTCCAGAAATAATGTGTTCCAGATTTTAATTCTTTCACGAAAGTTCCATTCACAAATAACAAAGCCTTGTCATTACTTGCTACAATGAATTTTCTTGTGAAGTATCTCATCTTAACATTTTCCAATAAGTTTACTGGAATATTTTCTGTGATTTCAATCTTAGACAAATCTGCTTTAATGAATTCATTTTTTACAACTCCTTTCCAAAAAGCATATTTCCCTGGCGTTAAAACTTCTTTGAAATTTCCTTTTACGAATTGTAATACAATTTCGTTATCGGTAACCTCAACAACTTCCAAAAGAGATGCTAATACTTCATTTTGCAATAAAATATCCAACTCAAAAGGAGCCTGAAAAGATCCGTTTAGATCATAAATCATAATGTTTTTATTTCCAAAAATCCAGTGTAATCCTTCCTCTAAGACTTTTTCTAATTTTCTATTTTCGAACACCAAGCCTACTTGGTACGTTTCGATTTTAATTCTTTTTATCATAATTATATTTTGTTTCAGGTTTAATGTTTCAAATTTTGAAATCTATAACCTCTATTATCTTTCTTCCTGCTAAATAAAAAAACCTTTTTGCCTTTCTCCTCTAAGAAAAACGGACTAATAGTTTGTTCTTTGTCTGTCTGAATTATTTCTGATTCTATTTTATTGAAAGAATCCCCAAATTCTCTTAACAATCAAATCAAAAAGAAAACAAACTTTTCAAAACACATTTCTATTTGCACTGGCTTTATCAGAGTGTGAAAGATCAGATTATAAAATCCTAATTTCACTGACAAAGACAAATCAGTTTTTTCTAATGGTCATCTTTTTAAGAGTGATGGTCTCTACTGTTACAGGTTTTTGAGACCCGTTGACTAACCAATTCGTCCAACCGAAACGAGTTCGGTGCAGGATTCGAACCTGCATAACACATCCAATGCTCTAACCAAATTGAGCTACCACATTACTGTGAATGGGATTCGAACCCACAACCCTCAGATCCCTTGTGCGACAATTTTTTGGAAAACCATCAAAACCTCCAAACCAAGCTGCATAGAAAAACATAATACGCTTTCGCGAAAAGTCTGCTACAATAGTGCTATACAGAAACACCCAACAAGGCCTGTTTGATATTTTTAATCAAAGTTTCCCTTGATATCATTTCATTTTCTAAAGAACGTTTTTTGTTTCTTAAACAAAGATTCAAATGATCCTGCGCAATTATTCTGCGCAGGATGTTTTTTTTATTTAATCCATTCTATAACCGTTGATAAATAAGTTTCTCTTACTTCATCAAATCGAGTTATGTTCGGAATGTGATTTACTTCTAACAAATATTTAGAACCATCTTTTGCAACGATATAATCATTTCCAATCATATCCATTTGCAGAGTTTTTTTTATATGAATTGTATCTGCTAGCAAATCTTCATCAACAGGCATAAAACCTGCATTGTCAGGATGAATAGATTTTAACCAATCGTCTCCCTCTAATTTAATCTGCCAATAAACATCTCCAATCATCATGATACGAACGGCTTCTCCTTCATAATAGGGTTCAATTGTAGCCGTAAATTGGCTTTCCCATTCTCCTGTAAAACGATGTTTATTCTCGCCGCAATGCCAATTACCCCATTTGGCAACCGTATCATTGGTTATATTTACAGAAGCTCCTGCACTTATAAACCCACGAGGTGCACTAAATCTTGAAAGAGATAATGCTTTTACCAGACACGGAATCTTAAATCGGCAATCCAACATTGCTGCCGCATTCGGATAACAGTCTCCTCGCCAAATTGCTAAACCAGTAATAAAATCGAAATCATTATCGTAAATTCCGTAATAAACCACTTTATCAACTGGAAGCATTCCAACTCCATTGGCTTTTTCCATATAAAGCACTTCATCTTTTACTACGATTTTAGGAATAGACTGATGCCAAATAATATGTCCTGAAAAATTGGCTTTTATAACATCATATTCTTCTTGTTCAATTCCAACAAGGGCTATTCGGTTGAATAATTCTTTCATTTTTTTACTTTTTAGCGTTATTTACTTTTACACAGATTCTAGTTTTAATCGTTTAATACCAAAATCTGATTTTCTTAATTTACACATGCGCTCATCTGAAATGTGATGGAAAACAATACCTTCAATGTCATTCTCTGATAAGAATATTTCTAAATCCTTAAAATCAAGACTTACAAAATCAAGTATTTCACTTCCGTGTTTTACCAATGTATGTTTCTCAAATTTTTCAGGGTTTCCTTGAACTTTTGGTCCACATAATTCGTAGGTTCCGTCAACTTTACTTTCTAATCCATCAAAACCTTCAAAAAAATGTTTGTCCTCCGATTTTGAACGGTCGCATTTTAACCAGTGTGGATGATGACCTGATTTTGGATCGGCTTCCTGACAAGGAATTGCACCCATCGGGATCGCTCTTCCTTTTTTAGCATCAAACCTTTTAAAAATTTCACCGCCTATAATCGCTGCCGATGTACCATCAAATTTTCTAGTTGCAATGGCTTCTCCATCAAAAACCCATTTGTTTTCAATATTAATTTTATCTACTACCCTTCCTAAATCATTAGGATCTTTGGCGAATAATGTGCTTATCTTTTTCATCGTATATTTTTTAATTTTTCATTTTGTACAGGAAGAGTCCCGATAGCTATCGGGGCGAACTCTCAGGAAACTGATTCTAAATCAGCCGTGTTTACCATTTCACCATTCCTGCATTTTTTTTAAGTTTCTAAGTTGCTGAGATGCTAAGGGGCTAAGTTTTTTTAACTTTTAAATCCGAATCTCAGCAACTCAGTAGCTTAGAATCTTTGCAACTTTTAAAAAACCATTTCATTTGTCTGGGAAGCAGGATTCGAACCTGCGACCTCCCGCATCCAAAGCGGGTAAACAACCTCCGTTATCCTCCCAGGTCTATTTAAGTAACTTAGAATGTTAGCATCTCAGCAACTTAGAAACTTTAAAAAAGCGGCTCATACGGGAGTCGAACCCGTTTCTCCCGAGAGACAGTCGGAAAGGTTAGCCAGTAACCCCAATGAGCCAGTTCTTTCTAGAGAACAAGTGATTTTGGAAGGATTCGAACCTTCGACCATCTGCTTAGAAGGCAGACGCTCTATCCAACTGAGCTACAAAATCATTTATTTTTTATTTTGCCACGAAGGCGCTAAGGCACTAAGTTTTTTTTTATGCTTATTAAATCTTTGCGACTTTGTGCCTTCGTGGCAAAACTATAGGCATAAAAAAAGCACCCGATTAAAGGTGCTTTACAAAATTCAACGTGATATAACTATCCTATTGCCTATATTGATGCACCTGCATTGTCAAACGTCCAAGATCGAATCTTGCGTTTAGTGGTAATCCGTATGATATTTTATTTTGTAAAGCCATTTTTTATGCTGTATTATATTTTAAAATTCTTGTTATTATTTGAAACGCTGTGTTTCAATTTTGTTTGGCAAAGATAAAGTCGAAAAAATCATATTTCCAAATATTTTTTAAAATTATTTTTCTGATTATCAACCAGTTACTCTTTAAATTAAAACAAAGAAATTCCTGTCCGCAAACTGGTGCAGATTTCTCTTTTTATCAAATGACTGTTACTCATCAGATTACTTTTCAAGATTATATTTCGCTATTGGGTTTAATCATTAAACATTTTGTCAATTATTTTTTTAGTTTTTTTTAGTTATGGTTTAATATTCTATCATTTTTATTGTCTTTCTATTCAATTTTATTATCACAATGAACGAAGTCGAAGTGGCTAAAAACAAAAAAAGCGGCCTACTTTGAGGACGCTTTTTTATTTTATGATGAGTTTGACTCTAAATTTTACATTTTAATTTCATAAAAATACATATTGCATCCTGATACTTTAGCTGGAAGTGATCCTGCTAAGTGCTCAAAATATTTTGCTATTGAAAGTCTCATCTGTATTTTTCTGTTTTTTAATTATGGGAACAAATGTAATATTTTATTTCTTAATTTAACATTTTATAGTAAAAATGTTAAAATTATTATTTCTCAAACTTAACTATTAAGCATACGTCTTATCAATCTGACTCAAAATAGTCGGATCCTGAATATCATTATCTTTCGCAAACAACAATACTTTAGACATAACCTCAGCCGATTTCGGATCGTCATCTGCAAATGGAAGGAACAAACGTCCTCTATGTTGCGAATGAATTGGCAATATCGATAAATATTTACCTGAAACCTGATGCACGACTGCGCTTCCTAAATGAACGCTGTATTCGGCCAATTGTCCTTTTATGATGGCATGATTTCCTGTAATTTCAACATTTTTAATTTTGAATAAACGCAATGTTTCTCTTAACAATACGGCTCTCATTTCAATAGAAGAATGACTTGCTTCAGGATCAACGCCTCCAACATGAGCAACGCTTACCACTAAATCAATATCGCGCATTACTTCTGAGAAAATTCTCGGATTGATATCTTCAAAAGCAATGTTTTTATAATCTTTTAAAGAATGGAATTCTATTGTTTCTAAAGTCGGACTTTCTACATCTGCTGGAGAAAACCAATCTGCCATGGCGTACATTTTTACCTGATATCCTTCTTTATGGAAAACTTTCTGTAATCCTTCTTCATAATCTACTTTCCAGCCTCTTGTTTTCAATAAAGCCAAAGTTTGATTCGGTTGAACTTGATGCCCTGCATAACGTCTTGAAATTGACTTCTCTTTCAATTCGTCTGGCGTTGGAACATACAATTCTCTGAAAACTTGTTTAAATGGCTGCTGTAATTTGTTATCAAAACAATATTTCTGATAATCGACCCAAACATTATTTTTATGCAAATCAAAACAGTGCGCGATTCTGAAAGTTTGTTTTTCATTTAACGAAATCATTTCTCCTAAACCAGTAACTAAACTTCCATCGACATAAAAACCAATCTGATTATCATTAGAAATAAAAACTAATTTCTCAAGATGTTTTGAAATAATTGGATGCTCGAAAAGATTTTGCATTTCTGCGAATAAAAACTCATCGCCGCGAATCATACTTTCTTCAAGACCTTTTCGCGAACGTGTCCATTGCTCGCGCATGGTTTTTCGGTAATTTGTCAATTCGAGAATTCCTTTGTCTTTTTTGTATTTCGGCGGAATCGATTTTAATTCTTTATCGCCTTTCAAAGTAACCAAATCGGCTTTTCCTTCTTTGTTGATGACCAAACTTATCGTTACATCATCTAACTTAACTTCAGTTTCTTTTGATAAAATATTCTGAACTTGCTTCGTTTCCATTGCCCAAGTCAAACGAACTGGATCTGGATAACCCGCATTTCTGGCTAAGTTTTCTAAAGCCACACGAATAGCTAAAGCTTCGCTCGCTTGTTTCATCGAACCGAATTCTTTGCTTTCTTTTTTAAACTGCTGTAAATATTCGTAACGCGCCAAAATATCTTTTTCTGGACTTGCTTTACTTAAAGGTACCAAACCGTAAACTCTTAAATAATCTTGATCACGTTTGTCTTTTACTTTAGCGGTAACTTCTCTAATTTTTAAATCGCCTGTAATGGTGTCTGCATATAATCGTGCGCGACGATGTCCGTTTCCATCTGTTACGTATTTTGCAGATTCGTATAAAAGTTCCCATTTTGCTTTTCCTAATTTCTTGTAAGCCGATGTAAACCAATCTTTATCTACAGCACCATCTTTAAAATCTTGTAAATCTAAAGTTGAAAATCTCGCTGCTTCACTTTCTAATTCTGAATTTGTAGCACTGTAAGACGCCGTTTTGGTATGCGCGTGAAACCACCAAATTCCTTCGTCCAAACCATTCCAATCCAAATAACTGCTGATAAACTTTTGCCATTGAGGCGCATAAATAGCAGTCTGAATCAATCTTTCTTCAGAAATTTTGGCTTTTTTAATTAAAGCATTAAAAATTTCTTGTGTATCTGTCTCTAACGGATAACATCTTTTCAATAAGAAACTAAATAATTTCTGTTTCGTTAAATCGGTGTAACTCCACGAGTAAATATAGCCTTTGTACAAACTTGCTTTGCCAAGTGCTGTAATCAATTCGACCAGACGGTTGGCACCAAAAACCTTTTGGAAACTCTGAACCAAATGCGTTACCGTAGTATTAGAATCTCCTCTTTTGACCTCAACATCCAAAAATGTTTCGCGAATTTTATCTACCATCGAAACAAGGAACGGAAATCTAACCAGTAAGTATTCGCTTCCTTGATTTCTGTAATTTCTGCTTCCGCCCGTTAAAAATGAAATTCTTTCCGGATCCAAAATACCTTCGTACAATTCACCTTCGGTAATTAACTTTTGTTCAAATGCAGCACTATATAATTGAACAAAAGGTTTGCAGTACGAAATATTTCTTTCCAGTCCGTTCAATTGTCTCCATCTGTACAGATTCCATATCCTAATTTCTTGTTCTGCAGTTACATTTCCTAAGTCAATTCTGTTTAGATAAACATCAAAAAAGTTCTGATTTTGCCAGCCGTTTCCGTTGTTGTTATTGTAATAATATTCATTTTTGCTAGGCACATATTCAAACTCTTTTACAGATTCTGGAAGATCTGCATACAAAGTAGCACAAGCGTCGATTAAGAAATCTGTTTTTTCTTCAAAAACATATTTTACTTGCAGCGCATTCAAAATATTCAGAATCGCATTGTCCCAATCGTAACCTCTTTTGTTTGGATGAGGCAATAATTCTTTATAATAAAAAACATGTTTTTCGAGGAAATCACGCCAAATTTTACGGTCGCAATTGCTTACAAATGTCAGTAAAAACAAATCTCGTTCTACTAAACCTGAATTTTTAAACCATTCTTCCCAAACTTCATACAACGGATAATTGGTTGCTGCCAATTCTGAATTCTTTTCGTCTTTTAGATTTTTTAATGGTCTAAAAGAATTCCCCAATAAAACCGTCGATTTGCTATTATCGTAGTCTTCAATTTCGTATTCGTAATTTCTGTTTTCTTCAAACAATTTATAAAGCTTAGCAATTTCGTCTTTAATATGCGACATCGATTTGGAGAAACCGTACTGATGCTCTTTTACCGCTTTTGCATATAAAGAATCTGCTCCTACTTTAGGAAGTTCATAAGCAGAAATTTCGTTTGGTGTAAAAAATCCGTAACCGTTTTCTACGCTTAAAAGATCTTGTTTTTTCGAAGGTTCTAACTGCTCAATAAATTTGGTTTCTTTCTCGGTAATTTTTGGTCTTTGCAGATAATCTTTTACCCAATCGTTAACCTTATCCGTTAGTTTATTGTTTTTCTGAAGCTGAAGCATAACGTCTAGCATAGACATACGCTGTTCTAAATCACCTTTTTCTAAAGTCTGATCTACGAAATTGATAACTTTTTGATCTTCTTGTTTAATTAGAATCGACGTTAGATTTTTCTTTAAATTAGAGTTTTTACGTTTAAATAATTCCTGAAAAATAGCTAATTCATCTTCTGTTAAACTCAAATCTTTTAAAACATTAACCGCCGAAGCCACAAGAGATTCTCCTCTGTCTTTTAAAATTCGCAACGCAAAATTTCTTTGAAATTCAGTTGGCTCTGTTTTGGTTTGATTGTTTTGATTGCTATAGTAAGAATAGCTATAAAAACTGCCCAATAAATTTCTCGTAAGTTTCTCTCTTAAATTGATTGAGAAACCTTCAAAATGCTGTAAAACCACTTCTAATCTTTCGTTGTTATCGCCAACCAAATTAATGGCTGCGGCGTAAAGCGTATCTCTTTCGAACTTTACATTTAACCACGAAAATACTTTTCCTTCAAAAGTCTTTTCTTTTTCAGTAATGCTTTGTGCAAGATTATAAACTTTATCAAAAAAGTTCGGATAATCTGCATTTTCGATATAAAACTTCGATTTTGTATTGGCTTCCAACAAAGCATTCATTCTCGGAACTGCGAAGGCCAAAACTTGTAAATTCTCATCATCTAACGCTTTAAAATAAAGAGGCATTTCGATATAAGGATCGTTGGTTTCTCCTGCAAATTTTAATGCCAAAGATTTCTTTTCAGCCGAACCTTTTTCTAATAATTCATGCAGATACGGAACTGTTTTCTCAACATCCAAAACACCTTGAACCCAAAGCGCCATGTAAACTTCGTTATTATTTTTGCTTTTTACGCCAGTCGCAATCGTTTCTGGTTTTGAAAAGTAACCCGAAGCCAACTCGATAATATTACGAACCGTGGTTTCTTTCTCCGAATCCCAGCCTAAACCGGTCCACGTATCAATCGCTCTTACTACTGATGAAAAACGAGTCAGTTTATTATCGATCAATACTTTAATCATGTATTGCAAAGCGCCGATGCTCGTTTCGTCTAAAGCTTCCAGAATCGTCTGGCGCAAACCTTCCTGACGCTGAGCCGCCAAAAGCAGTTTTTCTACCAATTCCCAGTTTTCTTGCTTTTCGCTGTTTAAAAGCGCTTTGATGATATTTCTAGACACTTTTCCGTGTGTATCTTTATTGAAAATAATGTCTTCAAATAATTGAAAAAGCCCTTCTTTGCCAGAATCCAACGCCGAAGACCAAACCATGAATTTATTAAGTGAATTTGAAATCTCGGTATCGTAACGAATTTCATCTTCAATACTCAAATCATAATAAAAAGTACTGCTGTCTTGATAATTGTATTTGTAAGGTCCATTTAGCAAAGAACGCAGAAAATTAATCTGATTGACCAACAGATAACTTTTATGATTTGGTGCTCTAAAAGCTCTTCGTGTATACCCGTTCTGATACATTTTTTGAGGCAATCTGTTCCAAGCTTCTTTTACGTATGCAGCGTTTTCTTCACCAAAAAAGTAAAGCAGCAAGTCGTAATAGTTTTTATCTTCCCAGATATTCTCTTTTACCAAAGCGGCAAACTTTTCGGCTTCTTTAGAACCAAGAGAAATATAATTGCTGTAATAATTATCCTGAAGTTTCAAGAGTTCCAGACCAAACTCAGCTACTTCTTTTTTCAGTTTTTTTCCAGAAAGTAATTTAGAAAGCAGATTACTGTTTACAATTTCTTCCAATTCTTTCTTGAATCTCGTAATCGGATTCTCGATTACTTTACTTTTTAATAAATCTTCAATTGTCATAATTTTTGTAGTTATGGGTTATGAGTTATGAGCTGCGGAAAACAACACATAAATTAATTATAATTGAATTTTGTTATTGCCATTGAAATTGAGATTCCAGCCAATTTTTAATTCTCAATTTTTAATTTTTAATTGATTTACCAATAGCTTCCTGCCAGAAACGTAAGCCTGATAAAAGTGACGGATTTGTTTTGGGATAAATCGATTTCTTCGGTTAAGGTTTCGAGCTGATCGTCTCCGTAGAAAACAGCGTACAAACCATCTTCAAAAGCTACAATAGCATTTTCTTGCGCTTTGGCCAAATCTACTTGGTTGTGATTGTACAGCGCGCCAAAACCAACTTTTCCGGTATCGGTAAGAATAGGTAAATAATTTTCTTTTGGAAGATGGATTTTGTCTTCGTCTTCGAACTCAAAGGATGAAGAACGGAACAATTGAACTTGATGATCAACAATCGATTCTATAAGTTTTTGTGTAGTAGTGACAGAATTTTCAATATCCAAAGCGATACTTTTTTCCTGAAGAAGCGGATGTTTTTTTCCTAATTGTTTTACTGAGATGGTTATATTCATCTTTACGGGCTTTTATTTTGGAGCCGTAATGTAAGATTTTTAAAGCGATTTTTGCTTAAAATAATGTCTTTTTAATGTTAAAAAAAATATTTGAAAAAACTCATTAGCATAACTATTTTTAGTCTAGTTTGTCATTTCGAGGAACGAGACTCTAGCGATAGCGAACAGGCGAAGCAAATCACACCAGAAACTCCACAAAGATTGGTGATTCTCTTTGCCGAATCCCGCGTGCGATTTCTCGTTCCTCGAAATGACATACTGGAAGAATTGACGGCGTTTTGTCATTTCGACGGAGGAGAAATCTCCACAAGTAGCTCTACAAAGATTGGCAATATACGCTGCGGAGTTACTTGCGAAGATTTCTCCTCCGTCGAAATGACAAGATTGTGGAAACTATTGTCTATAATCTCTTTTATAAAATTACAAACCAATACTAAAAAAATACCCTGCAAATTGGTATTTGCAGGGTTTAAGTTTTTATTGAGATAATTTACGATTGCTACTACAAGCCTTATAAATCTGTTTCTCTGAAAATGGCGATAAGGTTTCTACCAGATTACGGCTGGTTCTTAAACAGCTCAGTATTTTTTGCCTTAAATTGATATCGTCTCCAAACTCTGTATGCATTAAAAGCTCGAAGATTTCCTGCAAATACATGGGCTGTTCTTTGTAATCTCCCTCAAACAATTCGTCTGAAAGGAAATTAATTACGGATGGCACTACATCACGATGTGTTGGTTTTTGATTTTCTTTTGTCATTTTTCTGAAAATATTAAACGCACGAAACCCTCATCTTCGGTTGTGACAAAACATTCTTATCGAATGAGATTAGGGCTATCACTAGCTCCAGCAACGTGAATGAGGGCTTCGCTTATGTTAACTTATAAAGTTTCAAAGTTCTCGATTGCCGATAAAATGTTTTGTCGAGAACAAAGATATACTTTTATTTTAAAAAGAAAGAAATGACTTACTTTTATTCTTTTACTTCTTCCTATCAAGTAAAAATCTGAATTTTCATAGGATTTCTAAATATTTTTGAAAGTAAACCTCTTGACAAAATGATAATCATCATTAAAATCTTTTAATTTTGTATGCATAATTGAACTATTTTCTAAAATCACATTTGAAATTTTAGGCATATCAGAAACCCAATTTAGTAATGTATGTGAATCATATCTACCATCTGTTATAATAGATTCAAGTATTTTCATTTCATCATTATATCTACCAATTGATAATGCAAGTAAAAACATTATTGAATGTAACTTACTTTTTTCATATAATACAAAATCTTCATGCGTTTTCAAAATTCTATAAATATTTACAAATCTTTTTATAGTTCTAGGATTGTTCCCCACAATACTTGACATACTCTGCAATATTTCAACTTCTTTCACACTGATTTGCAAAGCTTTAATACTTTCCATACTAACTATTTCTCTCTTCAAATCTTTTGATTTTTTTATTCTAAAATCTAAAGATTTATTTGCAACTGAATTATTTGGTAATTCAGGCATTGATTTTAAATCTTCCATTCCATCAGTAACAAATTCATCAATATTTTCAATAATAGGATTTGTATTAGCTAAGGTCTCAATCATAGTTTTAATACTCGAATCTTCAGCTTTTTTAAGTTGAAAAGCAATTTGAAATATCTTTTCCAAATAAGTCTCTGGCTCTATATTTTCAATATTTTTCTCTGCTTTATTTTTCTCAAATTGAAAGTTATATTTTTTTATCAATGATTTTTTAACCCATCTTGGATCAACTCCCACAATGACAACAAATAAAGGAAATGCCATTAATAAATTAACTGCTTCCAATACTTCAACAACTCTTTCTTCTGGACAACGATCTAGATCATCAATGTAAAGTATTATACGTCCAAGAGGATTCTCGAACATTTTTTTAAATTTATCACTTTCGATATTCTTATCTGTTTCTTTTTTGTGATCAATTAATAAATCACTCAAGACTTCAAAGTCTTTTCTAATAATTGAAATAATACCCAAATGTTTTGTGTAATCCTCACTATTAGCTCTTTTTTCTATAAATGTAAATAAAGATTCAGTAGATATTGCATTACTCAGCCTAAATTCAACATCTATTTTTAATGCACTTGCTTTATTAATCTCTTCATTAAGTAAAATTATTTTATTTTTATTACTATCTATTTGAAGATTTATAGCTTTCTCTTTTTGATTAAATTTAAATATTGCATTTTCTTTCTCCTTTTCATAGTCTATTTTTATTTTCCAGAAAGGAGCAATCATTTTTTTAAAATTTTCATAAGCTTGAATTCCCTTCAAAAAAAAACCTCCCATAATACTTATCATAGCCCAATTCTCTTTGGAGATTGTAAAATCCTGCCAACTTAAAAGTAAAGAAGTCAAATACATAATAGCAGGAACTGATAAAACAATAATAATGAAAAATAAAATCCATAAGCAATTCTTCCAAAATGTTCCACCATATACAAAAGCTTTTATAAATGTATAATTCGATTTTAGTTTATCATATAACTCATCAGGAGTCTGCCAATATTCTTCAGGAACAATTTTTTTAAATTGCTCTTTTGATTTTATAAAAGTTTCATTTTCACTTAGAGTTTTTTCAATTTTGTCAGATACTTTAAATTTATCGTTAATTTTTCCAATTATACTTTTTAAAGTGGCTGTTTTAATTTTATCTATATTACTTTTTAAAGATCTTTCCTCATTCTTTTTTTCTCTTTTTAATTTTTTAATTTGATTATCTAGATTTTCATTTTGTTTCCTTAAAGATGATAATTCATCTTTAACTATATTTAGATTTTGAGTTAGTTTTTCTTCAATTTGTTTCTTGTAGCCCTTTGCTTTAGTATCGTTTGTTATATACTCGTTTAATCCTTCAAAAATTCTTGTAACGATACTCGCCCAAAGATTAGCGTCCATATATGACCATGCATTAAAATGAACATGAGCAATCCCTTGGCAGAAAGCATTAGCGGGATTGTCTTGTGACAATTTCATAATCCTTTCCTTTAGTTTACACATGAAGAAACTTTTTCCTGACCCCCACTTTCCTAATAATGCAATTGCTAAAGGAGGCTCAAAACTTTTAGCAGCAATTACTCGCGCAAAAGCATTAACATCTTTTGAAATATCTAAGTAATCTAAACCTGTTTCATTATCACTAATTAATCCTGCTATAGATGAAATATTATTGTCTGCTTTTATATTTGATGATAATTTATTTGATAAAATATAATCTAACTCTGCGAAATACTTAGAATCTATTCTAGAAAATATTTTAATCAAATCTTCAAAGTTTAGTAAACTTATAAGTCCCTTATGAAATTTTAATCCCTCAACTTCTAAAAATGGATCTAAATAAAAAAACCAATTAACTTTCAAAAAATTAGAATCTTTAGTTTTTTCAGTTACCCTTCCTAATGCTTTTATAATAAAACTATACTCCTTAGATTTTGATTTAATTGAACTATTAATTAAAATATCTCCAACATTTACATCATTTATAGTTTTTAAAATTTTATCACTTTTAAGAAAATTTTCCCACTTCCCTTCTCTATAAAATAGCTCCGATTGATCTTTAGAACCACTAACATCTGAATCCACCAAATAGAATTGTGTTTCAGTATCTTCAATTAATATACTAGCTAAACTTTCTCCAATACGTCTTTCTACATTTAAATCATCATCACTCAAAATACTATTAATTCTTAAAGCCCTTTCATCATGCAATTGATTAAACAAGTTTTCACCTTTACTATTATGAGGAATTGAAAGTATAAATTGGGATTTAATCTCCAAAATATCATTTTTTAATCTTTCTAAAACATCAATAGTTATAAGATAACTTTTTTCATAATTTAATCCTCCAACTCCAGTTCCCAAAAGTGGTAACCAAACTTTTTTACCTTCAAAATGTCCAATATTTCTTTTTATAGCTTTATACAAATTATTCTTTAAGTTAGTCTCTGTACTACCATTTCCAATAGTCACTACAAAAAGAATGGGTTTGCCATTTAGTTGAAATAAATCATATCCTTTTTCTAAATTTAAATGAGGTAAAACTGAATTACTGTATCCATACTTTCTTAATATAAGGCTATTCAATTCTCCTAACGAGCCATTTAAATTTACTGAAACAATTGCAACATCAGCTTCACTAGGAGACTTCTCTAATATAATTTCCAGAAACTCAATTTCACTTTGACTTTTTTCCATATTTAATAATTTCAACTTTCAATTTAACCTATTATCTTTTAGAAATAACACTTCAATTTTTTTATCTCGCCAAATTTTAAATGAATTCCATTCAAATATAGCTAAAACAAAAAGCCTTCAAACCAAGTACAAACACCTGATTTAAAAGCCAACAAACAAATTCCTATCCCGTTTTAAAAAACTGCTAGGAGAACAAAACTAAATAACAAAAAACCTTTTAGAATTCCTAGTCGTTTCCTCCGCAACCTTATCTAAAGTAATTCCTTTAAACTGAGCAATTGTTCCGGCAACATACGGCAGAAAAGCAGGTTCGCAACGACGTTCGTGGTATTTCTTAAGGAGGCTGTTCGGGACATTTTTAGGAAGCATAAACGGCGCATCGGTTTCAATCATCATTCGGTCGAGCGGTACGTACTGAATGACTTCTTTTAAATGGCTGAAACGTTTAACATCTGAAATTGCTCCCGTAAAACCCAGATAAAATCCGTTATCGAGATAGGTTTTGGCTTCTTGCAACGTTCCCGTAAAACAATGCACAACGGCTTTTGGCAATTGCGGTAAATAGTCTTTGGTGATATTCATAAACGAACTAAAAGCGCTTCTTTCGTGCAAAAACAAAGGTTTCTGTACTTCGATCGCCAATTCTAATTGGGCTTTATAACATTCTTCCTGTTTGTTTCGTGGCGAAAAGTCACGATCAAAATCGAGTCCGCATTCGCCAACCGAAACCACTTGTTTCAGTTCTACCAATTTCCTGAGTTTCGAAATACTCTGCGCATCGAAACTCTTCGCATCATGCGGATGTATTCCTGCTGTTGCATAAAGCACGCCCGGATACTGCCTCGCAATCTTAGCAGATTCTTCGCTGTTTCGTACGCTGGTGCCTGTGAGTATCATTTGTGATACATCGGCGTCGAGCGCGTCTTGTAAGACATCGTCTATGTCGTTTTGGAATTGTTTGTTTGTTAAATTAATTCCGATATCTATATAATTCATATTTTTTGTTTTTTGCCACTAAGGCACTAAGACACAAAGTTTTTGTATTCTTGGTCTATAATTATTATTTTAATCTCGCAAAGTCGCTGAGTCGCAAAGTTTTTGTTTCACGCAGATTTAGCAGATTCTAGCAGATTTAAAATGATTTTTATAAATAATCTGCGAGCATCTGCTTAAATCTTTTTAAATCTGCGTGAAAAATTATTGACAGTCGAAGTAATCACAAAGTTTGTCATTTCGACGGAGGAGAAATCACACTAGAAACTCCGCACAGAATGTCGCCAATCTTTGTCGAATCCCGCGTGTGATTTCTCCTCCGTCGAAATGACATAAAATGCGGAAAAGCCTCTGCACCTTTGTTACTTTGTCACTTTGAACCTAAAGAAGAAACTAATCTTCTCGGCTTCCGTCATCTGCCATTCTAACTAATTTCGGTGTAAACTTCGCTACAACATCTACTAAATCCTGTTGCGCTTCCATCACCTGATTGATATCTTTATACGCCATTGGAGCTTCGTCAAGACCTGCGCCGATAAGCGTAACGCCATGATCTTTCAGGATCGATTTCATTTCGGTCTGTGTGATATTTTTTATGGCTTGAGTTCTGCTCATTTGTCTTCCTGCTCCATGCGAAGCCGAATTAATGGCGTTCTCCTCGCCTTTTCCTCTCACCAAAAATCCCGGTGCGGTCATACTTCCCGGAATGATTCCCATAACACCTTTTCCGGCTGGAGTTGCTCCTTTTCTATGTACAATCACTTCTTCTCCGTTCCAGGTTTCTTTCCAGGCGAAATTATGGTGGTTTTCGACTTTCGCTAAAATCGTCGCACCCAAAGCGCGTTCCATTTTGTTATGAATAATCTCGTGACAAGCCGAAGCATAATCTCCCGCCAAATTCATCGCAAGCCAATATTCCTGACCTAATTGCGAATTCATATCTAAATACGCCAAGTTTTTGGCTACTTCTGGAAGTTTACATTCGTCTTTGGCGATTTTAGTATAATGTCCCGCAATGGTTGCTCCCATTCCACGTGAACCAGAATGCGTTAACAAAGCGACATATTTTCCTTTTGGAATATTCAAAACCGCATCGTCTTTTGCAAATTCCATGATTCCGAATTCCACAAAGTGATTTCCACCACCCGAAGATCCTAATTGCGACCACGCTTTATCTTTCAAATTTTTCACAAACGGATTCATATTGAACGTTTCGTTCTCCAAAACCGCATGATCTGATTTGTACTGACCGTGAAATCCGTGACCTGCTCCAAAAATTGAATTTGCGATTAATTCTTTTTTGAATTTAGCTTCGTTTTCAAAGTAAAAATCTTCTGGAATATCATAAACTGACAACGCCATTCTACAACCAATATCAACTCCAACACCATACGGAATAATGGCATTTTTTGTAGCCAAAACTCCCCCAATCGGCAATCCGTAACCTTGGTGCGCATCTGGCATTAAAGCTCCGGCAACTGTCACAGGCAGTTTCATGGCCACTTCCATTTGCTTTCTGGCTCCGTCTTCGATATGATCTAATCCGTAAGCCGAATACGCATTTGGATTTTGATTTAAAGCGATGAAATCTTCTGGTTTTTCATTAGATTTTTCGATTAAAGCCACAGCCAGTTTGCTGAAGATTTTATCGTCTATATAGTTTTCCGGAGTTTCTAAGACGTTTTTATAATTCTCGATCATTTCTTCTCTTGTGAATCCGTTTCTTTTGCTGTTTATTTTTAAGGCAATCCCAATTATTTTTCCTTCTGGGAATCCTAATTCTAATATATCTGTACCGTTTATTTGTGTTTTCATTTGTCTTTCTATTTTGATAGTACAAAGGTTAAATGCTACTGCGCAGTTATTTTGCGTAGATTGATTTTCTTTTAGTTTCTCCTCAATTTTGTCATTTCGACGGAGGAGAAATCTCCGCAAGAAGCTCTACAAAGATTGGCTTCTCTTTGCGGAGTCACTTGTGGAGATTTCTCCCTTCGGTCGAAATGACAAACTTTGTGGTTACTGTAACTTAAAGATTTTTTTTCGCTCCCGATAGCTATCGGGATTGCAGATTCAGCAGATAAAAAATCCTTTTAATCCTCATAATCTGTGGCAAAAAAAACTTCGCCCCTTCACTCCCGATAGCTATCGGGATTGCGAGATTAAATTTACCAATCTTTGCAAAGACGCACAGCAGTACGCCTCTACAAAAACCTTTGAACCTTTGCCTCTCTGAACCTTTGTTCCTAATCAACCAATAATTGCGTAACAACCGCTGGGTTCATCGCCCATTGTGCTGTATAAACTTCATCGGCAATTTCATTTTCGGTGATTGTTAAACCTTGAGCTTCCGCTTTTAGCTGTAACAAACTACCAATATTCAATTTGCTGTTTAGTTTTGACAACAACGCCTGAACGCCTTTAAAATCTAATCCACCAACAACTTGACCTCCGAAAGTCATTTCTAACCAAACGATTTCTCTTTTGGCTACATCCAACACTCCAAAAACCAAACCTTTGGCAACATTCTGCGTCACACGAACCTGATGATCTACACACGACGGATCGTACGCAACACCAGTTTTCTCCGAAATTTTCATCGGGTGTTTGCTGTTCATCCAACCTACAACCAAATTTGGCGTAATACTTCCGTTGCTGTAAGCGTTGCAAGTAAAACTTACAAATTTTGCTTTGGCTTTCGCCAATTCGTCGATGTTGATGTTGATATATTCGGCTGTTCCAATTTTATTCGGAATGCTTCGGATATCACCACTATGCTGACAACCTGTAGTTGTCAATCGGCTGAAAGAACAAATATCGGCTTTATCTTCATAAGCGATATGACAGCTCAAATCCATATCTAAATGTTGCGCTGGCAAATCTTTACCCCATTGCATAAACAATCGCACTTCGTTTCCTTCAACTGGGAAACGTGTTCCCATTAAAGCAACTGGCAAGTCCTGAATTGTCTCACTTCGATCTCCTATAGAAACCGGAATGTTAAACAATTGCGGATCGATATAGATGGTTTTGTTGGTATTAGCAACTGCAGCAAATCGTTTTTTCATGGCCAAAAGACACAATTCTTCGATTTGATTTTTCATCGCTTCCAACTGAAAATCTTCGTACAACTTCAATAAAGCGTTTGCTTCAATTCGTTTGTTTGTTCCACCCAAAGGTTTCACGCTTCTCTGCATGTTTTTATCAAAATAATTTTGAGCATACATATTTAATGTAAACACCAATCGAGCTGGAACTTTATCGATGATTTCTTCAAAATGAGCAATAGTTTCCTCCGCTCCAAACCATAGCATGTTTGAAAATAACGAACGAGCAAATAATCCTGGACGCTGTTTCAATAAGGCAAATGTTTTATCGGCATTAAATTTCAATCTTGACGAATCTACTTTGCTTTGCCAAACATCATAAACTTGGTTGTAGAATACATCCATTAAAAAATTCAATTTCTCAAATCCTTTTCTTTTGCTGTATTCTGCCAAACGCAACGCTCGGATGAAACGAATCCACATTCCTCTTTTTGGATGCATCGTTTCGCACATTGCCTCAACATCCATGTTTATGTTGTTTAACCAATTTGCCACCATCAAACATTCTTTTCGAGAATATTTTAGTTTCAAATCTTTTTTAGATGCAATTCTAGCTTGCGCACTTGTATCCAAAGAATAATGAAAATGCTGATTGTTTTTAGCAACTCTTTTGATAATCGTTTTTGGCTCGATAATCTGAAGCATTCCTGTGTTTTTATACCACAAGTATCGTAAAATATCTGTTGGCGTTTTCAAAAACTGAGACGCTTCGTCTTCTTTACTATTTTCAATCAAAAGATCGATCACCAGCATTAAAGTTTCCTTCATTGCTACTTCGGTTTTTGGTAAAGGCAAATATTGCATCGCCATTTTTAAACTATCTACCTGAGTAGCGTCTAAAGCGGTTTTAGATTGCAATAACGATATATAGAAATCATTTAAATCTTTTTCTGTCCACAATTCCAACATTTTCAATTTGCTACCTTGTCCGATATTTTCGAGTTTTCCAAATTCAAACGGAGTTCCGCAGAACGGACAACCGTTGTATCTTTCTAATGGAAAAGTATTATCAGGGATAATATGACCGCATTGTAAAGTTGTTCCGTTTTTAGTCTGGAAAACGTTTCCGAAAAACGTGATGATATGATCTACAACAGATTCACCTGTTGGAACATTCCATTCTTTCACCAATGGCGTCCAGTTTTTATCTGTTCCTAAAACTTCTCTCAAAACTTCTAAAACTTCAATTTTATAATTAGGACTTACATTGTTTAAAGCATGTAACAATGATTCAGAAAATGTAAATCCAAGTTTTGAAACATTAGCCAATAAAACTGATGTTGTTCCTGATAAATTTTTAATATCATTCGTAATCATTTCTGACGGAATGAAAATAGCATTTTGACGTAAACTGATTTTTAATAATTCTTTTGTTTTCATTTTTTTTAATTTTTAAAATTTAGATAATTGTGTTTCTGAGTTCTACCTAAAAGATTTTGAAGTAAGAAACACTTGACCTGAAATTTGAGTGTAATGAATTAGCTGATTCAAATTGGAAGTTTGCGGGTTTCCCCAAGAAGTAAGCTAATCTTGACCCTCTTTTTTTATTAATGATGATTTTAAAACTTATAACCAGCAACTTCCTTTCGGAAGTTAGGAGTCGAACCTAAGAAGTAAGTTTCAATTGACCATTAATTGTGGAGCAGGTGGGATTCGAACCCACGACCCGGACATTAAAAGTGTAAGAAGTAAATTTTGATTGACCTTTGATGGATAATTTCAAAACTACCTGCTCTAACCACTGAGCTACTGCCCCAATTATGATTGCAAAATAAAAAGGTAATGGTGTAAGTGTGTACATTGGAAAGTGTTTTCGAAGTAACTCAAACTTGACCTGTTTTATTCTTTTTTTATTTCTATGAACGTTTGTTTTTATTTCTTGAACAAAGATTTCAAAACTAGTACGCAGTTATTTTGCGTAGTGAAATTTTGTTTTCATTTTTTAGAAATACTATTTGTTTTATTTCTTGAGCAAAGATTTCGGAACTACTACGCAATTATTTTGCGCAGTAAAAAAAGAATTTTAAATTTGAGTAAAAAACAAAATGTATTTAGAGAAAATTTATTCTGAATTACTTTCGAATATTGGCTTTTCAGTAAATGAAATTCAGCAAAACTGGTTAGATTTAGAAAAGGCATATTCCAAAAAATCAAGGCATTATCACAATCTCACACATTTAAAAGAAATGATTGTCAGTTTTGAAACCTATCGTGATAAACTTCAAAATCCAAACGAAATGTTATTTTCAATTTTCTACCATGATTTTGTGTATTCCGCTTCCCAAAAAGATAACGAACTCAAAAGTGCTGAATATGCTTTGTCAATTCTATCTGAAAATAGCACCCTAAATAAACAATTAGTTTTTGATGCGATCTGCGCAACACAGCAACATCAGCAAAATGCAATTGAAGACATAAATTGGCTAATCGATTTTGATTTGAAAATCCTCGCTAAAGATTGGGAAGATTATAAAATCTATTTCGAACAAATTCGAAAAGAATATCGTATTTATCCTGATTTTCTATATAAACCTGGGCGTGCGAAAGCGTTGAAGCATTTTCTCGAGAACGAGTTTATTTTTCAGACTAAGGAATTTAGAGGTTTGTATGAAGAAAAAACTCGGGCTAATATTGAAAGAGAAATAAAGTTATTAAGCTAAAGAATTGAATCTCGCAAAGATGCAGAGTCGCAAAGTATTTTTATTTCACGCAGATTTTGCAGATTTGAGCAGATCCTTCCAGATTATTTATAAAATCATTTTAAATCTGCTAGAATCTGCAAAATCTGCGTGAAATAAAACTTAGTGCCTTCGTGCCTTTGTGGCAAAACAATACAAAAATGTCACAAAACAAAAACGCCTTAATTCGATACAAAACCATTGATAAATGCCTGCAGAATAAATACAGACAATGGACACTCGAAGATTTAATCGAAGAATGTTCTGAAGCTTTATTTGAATACGAAGGACGCCAAAACCCAATTAGCAAGCGAACGATCCAAATGGATATTCAATTAATGCGAAGTGAAAAACTAGGTTATAATGCGCCAATCGTGGTTTACGATAAAAAGTATTATAAATATGAAGACGAAGATTTTTCGATAACCGATATTCCGCTGACGGAAACAGATATGAATGTTTTGACTGAAACGGTTTCTATGCTAAAACAGTTTAAAGATTTCTCTCTTTTTAATGATGTATCGGATATTTTACAACGATTGGAGGATAAAATCTACGCCGAGAAATCGCACACTAAACCCGTTATTTATCTGGATAAAAATGAGAAACTAAAGGGACTTCATTATCTGGATGAAATCTATCAGGCGATTATCAAGAAAATGGTGCTGATTATTACGTATAAATCTTTTAAATCTGCCGAAGAAACGAAATTCCATTTTCATCCTTTTATATTGAAGGAATTCAACAACCGCTGGTTTTTAATTGGAAAGAAAAAAGCCTCACAACCTATTACCAATTTGGCTTTGGATAGAATCATTTCGATTGATTACGATTTTAATCATCCTTATTTAGAAGAAGATTTTGATGCAGACATTTATTATAAAGATGTAATTGGTGTTACAGTAAATTCGGGATTAAACGCAAGGCGTATCGAATTATGGGTTGATGCTTC
>NZ_DHEI01000088.1:13410-29141 GCF_002399805.1 Flavobacterium sp. UBA4854 | reverse complement strand
GTTTTGGCTTTCAGACAATATTTGGAGCATGGAGAAATTCCTGAAAAATATTTAAAAAGAATCGAGGAAACGGTTCTTGGAATTGTCGGTTTGGCCTTAAAAACCAAAACAGTAAAATCTCAGCATGATGATTTATTGATCAAACTTTTTGAAGCTTCTATACGCTATTCCAAATTTTCGAAAGTTACGGTTGAGACTTTAGAAACTTTAAATCTTGACTATTTTAAAAATAGACTTGAACATTATTACCTAATAGATATGGCCGGAATGGCATTGTGGAGCGATGGCGTTGTAGAAAACGAAGAATCGTATTTCTTATATGCTTTAGGTTCTACAATGGGAGTTTCAGACGATTTTATAACCAAAAGTATGGATACGACCAATACTTTTATTACAACACATAAAAAGAAGATTCCATACTTTAATTATTCGAATCCTGTTAAGCATTTCTATGATCAAATGACGCATAGTGTTGTTAAACTGATCATTAGAAATAAAAACAGGTTAATTAAAGAAATTGTTCAGAGTAAAGAGTTGATGGTTCTTCTTGCCTATTCTACAACAAGAGATTTGGATGCAAAAGAAAAGAAAAAAGTCAAAAAACAGCTTTTGGACATTTGCAAAACTATTCCATCTTTGACCATATTTTTACTTCCAGGAGGAAGTTTATTGTTGCCAATACTAATCAAGTTTATTCCAACAATGCTTCCATCGGCATTTAATGAGAATTTAGACGAAAACGAATAAAAAAATCGCCCTCTAAGAGGGCGATTTCTATTTCTTATTAAAAGTCTAGCTTATAAACACTATCAAGCTCTGCATTCGAACTGATTGTAACATTTAAATCTGTTACGAAACCAGAATTCAATCCATAAACCCAACCGTGAAGCATAAGGTCTTGACCGTTTTGCCAAGCATTTTGAACAATTGACGTTTTAGCTAAATTATAAACTTGCTCTTTAGCATTTATTTCTACAAAAGCATTGAATCGCTCTGTTTCGTCTTCGATCGAATTCAAGTATTTATCATGCAAACGGTACTCATCTTTAATGTGACGAATCCAGTTATCAATAATTCCAACAGATTGATGCCCCATTGCCGCTTTTACACCTCCGCAACCGTAATGGCCACAAACAATAATATGTTTTATTTTCAAAACATTTACTGCATAATCTAGTACACTTAGCATATTCATGTCAGAGTGAACAACCATATTTGCAATGTTTCTGTGTACAAAAACTTCGCCTGGTTTTGCACCAACAATTTCGTTTGCAGGAACACGGCTGTCAGAACATCCAATCCATAATAGTGGCGGCTGTTGTCCTTTTGCCAAATCAGCAAAATAATTAGGGTCTTTTGCCAATGAAGTTTCAACCCACTTCTTATTATTTTCTAATAACTGCTCATAAAATTTTCTCATTTTTTTATTTTTTGTGTGGTAATTTCTAATTCTAGGAATGTCTCAAAAAAGAACTTAAATGTAAAGTTACCTAAAATTTGACATTTCTAAGGCTTTAAAAACACCATTTTTTAATTATTCTTCTCTAACAACTTCTTTTTTAACCAGTTCTCTTTTTGCTACATCATAATAGTGTTCTATTGTAACATGATTGTGATTTTCGGGTGTATTTTCTAATTCGTATGCTTCTTTAAATCCCTTAAGCTTTACTTTGATGTTTTCATCGATGGCTCTGGTTTCCTTAAATTCACGAATCAAATCTAAAACGTCATGAGCAATATACTCTGTATCATGAGCATTGATGATTACTTTAGAATTTTCTGGAATTTCTGCCAACGTTTGTTTGATTGCCGCTTTATTTAAAAACGAAACTTCTTGAGCTAAATCAATATGAATAAGGTCTCCATCTTCATATTCTTCTTTCTTGAAAACATAAGCTCTTTTCAAATTTCCTCTCAAAACAAAAATAATACTGATAACAATTCCCAACGCAACACCTTTTAGCAAATCTGTCGCAACAACAAAGACCAAAGTTGCAATGAAAGGTACAAACTGGTATTTCCCCTTTTCCCAGAAATGCATAAAGGTTGCTGGTTTTGCTAGTTTATATCCAACCAAAATCAAAACAGTCGCCAATGTTGCCAGTGGAATCTTGTTTAAAATTGCAGGTATAGACAATACACTTATTAATAAAAGCACACCATGAATAATGGCAGACATTTTAGATTTTGCTCCTGCATTATTATTTGCAGAAGATCTTACAACTACAGATGTCATTGGCAAACCTCCTAAAAGAGAGCTCACAATGTTACCAACTCCTTGTGCTCTAAGTTCAACATTAGTATTGGTATAACGTTTTTGAACGTCCATTCTATCAGAAGCCTCAATACATAAGAGCGTTTCAATAGAAGCGACAATGGCAATTGTAATAGCAACTACCCAAACTTGCGGATTTGTAATAGCGGTAAAGTCTGGGGTAATTATAATTGATTTAAAGTCTTCAAAAGATTTTGGAACTGGCAAAGAAACCAAATGTTCTTTTGCAATTGCCAAAGTGCTTCCTGTAGATACAAATATTTCGTTTAAAACAACTCCAGCAATTACAGCCACCAAAGCTCCTGGAACTAGTTTTATTCTTTTTAAGAAAGGAACTTTGTCCCAAGCTAATAAAATCACCAATGAAACCGCAGAAATCACTACAGCTCCTAAGTGAATATGATTTAAAACATCAAATAAAAATGAAAACGAATTGCTTCCATCATTTTGAACAAAAGCCTGATCTCCTTCGAAATCTGCATCATAACCAAAAGCGTGCGGTATTTGTTTTAAGATGATAATGATTCCGATACCCGCTAACATTCCTTCAATTACGTTTGTTGGAAAATAGTTTGATATACTTCCTGCCTTTAAAAATCCTAATGCTAATTGAATTAATCCAGCAATAAAAACAGACATTAAAAATACATCGAAAGCTCCTAAATCGGTAATTGCGGTTAAAATGATAGCTGTTAACCCAGCAGCTGGACCCGATACACTAATATGCGACTGGCTTAAATATCCTACAACGATACCACCCACAACACCAGCGATAATTCCAGAAAACAATGGTGCTCCAGAAGCCATTGCAATACCTAAACACAACGGAAGAGCCACCAAGAAAACCACTAAACCTGAAGCAAAATCAGATTTAAGGTTGGCAAAAAGATTGATTTTTTTTGTCATAATATAATACTAAAAAAATTATTCATTAAAGATTTACCCCATCTCGATAGAAATGCGGCTAAAGTTCGAAATAATCGGAAGTATTATGCTACGTTTGGTGGTGGAGCAAAAATGCTCGGAGAGATGTTGTCTAGTTTGACAATGTTTTCAGAAATGATTGTTTTTTTCTCGATGTAAACCGGAATCAAAACTTCATGCTCAAGAATAGTTGGATGAACTACATTTTTAAGTTCTTTATGCACTTCTTCTTCAGCAATACTAAAAGATATAGCCGTATTATTTCCTTTCTTAATCGCCTGAACAATTGTCGGGGTCGATAAGAAGGCAATAAATATGAATAATAATATGCGAGCTATAAATTTCATTGAAGCAAAAATAGCGTTAAACAAATAAAATCAAAGAGATTTTTATAGAAATTTAACATAAACAAAAAAGCAGAATGCAATTTTCATTCCATTCTGCTTCTATTTTACTAAAAACCAATATTTTACAATGATTCTTCTAACCAAGCATTCATCATCCAAATTGTTTTTTCTTGCTCTGCAATGAAGTCGCTCATCATAGAATTGGTACCTTCATCATTAATTTCGTCAGATTTGTTCAAGATTTCTCTTTCAATTTTTAATAAATCTGATAAAGAGTGAACAATAAGCTGAACCGCTTTTTCATCGTTAGAAATATTTTTTCCAACCGTCAATTTATTGTTTTTAATATAATCTTCAAAAGTATGCAGAGGCGTTCCTCCTATTGTCAAAACTCTTTCTGCGATCATATCTATTTTTAATTGTGCATCTGTATATAATTCTTCAAATTTCACATGTAAATCAAAGAAACGTTTTCCACGAATATTCCAGTGAATTCCTCTCAAGTTTTGATAATAGACTTGAAAATTTGACAATAATACATTCAATTCTTTTACTAATAATTCTGATTCTTTTACTGGTAACCCTAAAATATTTGTCTTCATAATCTTATTTTTTACACTAAATTACTACAAATTTAGAGTAACTTTACTAAAATAAACATAAATAAAAATTATATTTTCTTATTTTTGCATCACAAATTACTATCAACATGACTATAACTCAATTGCAATATGTGTTAGCGGTTGCTGAGCATAAAAATTTCACTCTTGCTGCTGAAAAATGCTTCGTAACACAGCCAACTTTAAGTATGCAAATACAAAAAATCGAAGAAGAACTTAATATTTTAATTTTCGATAGAAGTAAAAAACCGATCCAACTTACTGATATTGGACAAAAAATCGTAAATCAGGCAAAAAATATTGTAAACGAGGCTGATCGTATAAAAGATATAGTAGAACAACAGAAAGGTTTTATTGGCGGAGAATTTCGTTTAGGAATTATTCCAACGATTATGCCAACGTTGCTTCCTATGTTTTTGAATAACTTCATTAAAAAATATCCAAAAGTTAAACTCTTAATTGAAGAGTTGAATACCGAGGAAATTATTCTGAAACTAAAAAACGGACATTTGGATGCTGCAATTGCTGCAACACCGCTTGAAGACGAAAAAATTAAAGAAATTGTTTTGTATTTTGAACCTTTCGTAGCGTATATTCCTGAACATCATGCAAGTTTTCAGAAAGAAGAAATTGAAGTTTCCGATTTAAATCTGAATGAAATTCTGTTATTACAAGACGGACATTGTTTTAGAGATGGGATTTTAAATTTGTGCAAAAATGTCTCAGACGCCGATCAAACTAATTTCCAGATTCAAAGCGGAAGTTTTGAAACCTTAATTAAATTGGCAGACGAAGGCCTTGGTACAACGTTACTTCCGTACTTGCACACTTTAGACTTAAAAGAATCCGACAAACTGAAGCTCCGTAATTTTAAGGAGCCAAAACCTGCTCGAGAAGTAAGTTTAATTTACCCAAAGAGCGAATTAAAGATGCAAATCATTGATGCATTAAGATCTACAATTGCTGGCGTTGTAAAAGGCGCAATTGTTTTTCAGAATGTTCAAATCATTAGTCCGTTACAAAAGAAAGCGCAATAAAAAAGGAGCCAATTTGGCTCCTTTCTTTTTATACTTTAATTAGCTGTAGACTTGGCTTTAATTCTGGTTTTCCGACAACGAAATTAAGTAACCACTCTTGCAATTGTTCCATTTCGTAAGGTAACAGTGTTTTGATAGCTTTTTCTAACTCTTTGCAGAAAAGTATCGGATCGAAACTAACTCTCTCAAGTATTGATTTCGTGTAATCAAACATCATTTTTGACATAATAAAATAAGATTTTCGGGGGTTATCTATTTTTTTAAACTCGAGCCAAATTTAAACAATTAACTAACATAAATTCTACTTTTAACTTATTTTTTTAAAAACTTTAGCAACGAATACGTTTTCTTAAAACACATAAATCAATGTAGAATTATTCTAAATAACTCATTTAAACCTTTTTAAAAGCTCGAAACATTTCTCTTTTCCCCGGAGGCCCTGCTAATTTTTCTACAGTAAATCCAACTTCAATCATGCTTCTTTTAACAACTCCTCGAGCTGCGTATGTAACAAGAACTCCGTTTGGCTTTAAACTGTTGTACATTTTCTGAAAAATTTCGGTACTCCAAAGTTCCGGTTGCACTCGGTAACCAAAGGCGTCAAAATAAATCAAATCAAAAATTTCAAAATCGTTTATTTCGTGAAAAAATTGTTTTCTTTTGGTTAACGAGAACTGGTCGCAAATTTCTATTTTTTCATTCCATTGCGATTTATGCATTTTTTCAAAAATGTTATAAAATTCCGATGCATCCAATTCATCAGCATAATTCATTTCCAAAATCTCCTCTGCATCTACAGGATACACTTCTACTCCAACATAATCAATAGCCTGTTTTTTTCTAACAGATTCTAAAAAAGTAATAAAAGCATTTAACCCTGTACCAAAACCTATCTCTAATATACTTATAGGATTATCAAATAATGAGAGACCGTTTTTAATAAAAACGTGCTTTGCTTCCTGAATTGCGCCATGTTTAGAATGATAGCATTCATCCCACTCCGGTAAACGAATTGTAGTTGAGCCATCTAGCGTTTTAATTATTTCTCTTTTCACTTTTTTCAGAATTTTACAATGGCTTTTTATTGGTTTTCAAGCCATTTTAATAATCAAATTTAATCAAAACTAATGCGTAAAGCCTTAAAAAAACCATACTTTTTTCATAAAATCTTTATAAAAACCAATCAAATATTTGAGTTTATTATAGGATAAATAAATCTCAATCAAAACCATTAAATAATGAATTTTCGCTAAGCATTTTACAGATTTTTACGTAATTTTGCATTCAATAAATTCCATTTTACACGATATCATCACTTTAGTATTTCTGAGAGTGAAGAATATCTCACAAAAAACTTACATAACTATGAGTACAACTCAAACAAGCAAAATTGAAATCATTAAAGCTACTTCTACAAAAATCAACGAAGTAGATTTTGACAACTTAAGTTTTGGTGCTGTATTTACAGACCATTTATTCGAATGCGATTTTAAAAACGGACAATGGCAAAACCCTGTCATTAAGCCTTATGCTCCAATTTTAATGGATCCATCATCAAAAGTCTTCCATTATGGGCAAGCAATTTTTGAAGGAATGAAAGCTTATAAAGATGACAATAATGATGTTTGGTTGTTTAGACCAGATGAAAACTTCAATCGTTTCAATAAATCGGCTGTAAGAATGGCAATGCCAGAAGTTCCTGAAGCTATTTTTATGGATGGTTTAAATGAATTATTGAAATTAGATAAAGATTGGATTCAAAGAGGAAACGGAGCTAGTATGTACATTCGTCCATTTATGATTGCTACAGGTCCTGGAGTTATCGCAAATCCTTCTGACGAATATAAATTTATGATTTTACTTTCTCCTGCAAAAGCATATTATGGAGGAGAAGTAAAAGTTATCATTGCTGAGCATTTCAGTAGAGCTGCAAATGGTGGAATCGGTGCTGCAAAAGCTGCCGGAAACTATGCAGCTCAGTTTTACCCAACTAACTTGGCAAACAAAGATGGTTTCCAACAAGTTATCTGGACAGATGATGCAACACACACAAAACTAGAAGAAGCTGGAACAATGAACGTTTTCTTCAGAATTAACGATACTTTATTAACTGCTCCAACAAGCGAAAGAATTTTAGATGGTGTTACCAGAAAAAGTTTAATTGCAATGGCAGAAAAAGAAGGATTAAAAGTTGAAGTTCGTCCAGTAATTGTTTCTGAATTGGTTGAAGCTGCTAAAAACGGTTCTTTAAAAGAAATCTTCGGTGCAGGAACTGCTGCAGTTATTAGCGTTATCAAAGGATTCTCTTATAAAGACGAATACTTCGAAATGGCTCCAATCGAGAATTCATACGCATCTTTCTTAAAAGAAAAATTAACAAGTCTTCAAAACAAACTTTCTGAAGATACTTACGGATGGACGGTTAAAGTTCAATAATCCATAATTAGTTTTAAAATATAAACCCGACAGATTTTAAAAAATTTGTCGGGTTTATTTTTCTTTATAATTATCATATTCCCAATCAAAATATTTTTTAAGTTTCTCTACGCACAAAGACCAGCTATCATCCTGGCATGATGCAATTATTTCTTCTAAAGAATTCCAAATGTGATCGAAGTTGTATCTTTCAACTATTAGCAATGGGCGACGTGTAGCTATTATTCCCTTTTCTCTAAGCAAAAGCTGAAATCCTTGAGGAGTAACCAAAGTGAATGTAAACCCATCACTCCCTTTTTTATTTTTTATACCAATTTCTAAATTAATTAGCTCTGAAATAACTTCCTCATTTTCTGGCTGCCATTTACGTAAATTTATAAAATCACCTACACAAGCTGAATAAAGTGCTAATTTTATCATTTATTATATATTTTCATTTAGATATTGCAACGGAATTGGAGAATAAACTAGAGTATCACCGTCCTCATCCCTTTTCAATATAACACAAAATGCAACTCCATTTGTATGATCTCCTTTAGGTATAGGAAAAACCATTGGAAGACAACGTAGATTTTCATCCCCATGAAATTCTTTTTTAAAATGGTTTTTAGCCTTCGCAACAGTTTTATCTATCGAAGAAAAAGTTTCCGATAAATCTCCTGCAATATGGTGGTTATACTCTTCATTCTGATAATATTTTTCCTTTAATTTTTCCTTATATTCATCTACAGTCAAAAAACAAAATTCCCAATCCAAAGGAAAAAGACCATAACCAAGGTTATATATGTATAATTTACTCATCGAATCAATTTTAACAAAAAGCTATTTTTTTATAGGCTAAAAAAAACATTTAATCCTTTTTAATTTGCATAACTAAAATCTTTAAAAAAGAGATTAATCCTACAAATATATAACTTAAATAACAAACTACTTCGAGTAATATCAATTTTGTACTTAATACAGAATCACTATTATAAAATTCTATATCATTAAAATAAAAAGCCCTTAATAAATTACATTATTAAGGGGGCTTATTTTTACAAAACACTAAATTACAACAATTTAGAAAAGTCAGGTTTAAAATAATTAGGACCTTTCATTACTTTTCCATCTTCACGGTAAATTGGCTGGCCATCTTCTCCTAATTTACTCATATTACTGCGCTGAATTTCATCAAAAACTGCTTCAATTTTATCTTGAAGTCCGTGTTCTATAATTGTGCCGCACAAAATATACATCATATCTCCAAGAGCGTCTGCAATTTCAACTAAATCATTATTCTGAACCGCTTCATAATATTCCTCGTTTTCTTCTTTCATTAAATTATAACGAAGTAATTTCTTCTCTGCTCCTACATCAGCCTTTGGCGTTGTGCTGTGGCCAATTCTAAAAGCGGTGTGAAATTCTGTTACGGCGTCAAGTTGTTTTTTCATATAGTAGTTTTCTTTTTTTTGGCTAATTTAAGTCACTTTCTTATAAATCTGAAAATTTATTGAATGAAATGAAAAGGCAATTTAGCAGCAAATCGTTTACAAATCTCTAAATTTGCTAAAAATTTTTATAACTATGTTCAGTCAAGGTCAAATACTATTTGGAGTATGTTTTTTTATCGCTTTTGTAATCATCATGATATTTGCTTATCGAAAAGATTTGAAATTACATAAAGTCTTTTATAAAGGGAATTACAAAGTACTCCTAGCCTTTCTGCTTTTTATTGTCCTTTTGTTCGTAATTAAAATATTTTTAAAAAGATAAATTATTCTGGTTACCATAAAATAAACCTAATCATTATGGGTTATTAGTAAGACTCATGATAAATTTATAACTTTACCGAAACCAAACAATCTACCATGAAAATTCTAAAGTATTTATTTCTTTTTGCACTTTTAAGCTTTGTTGCTCTTACTGTTTTTGTTGCTACTCAGAAAGGAGATTTTTCTGTAGAAAGAAGTAAAGTTATCAATTCGCCTCGTGCAACGGTTTATAACTACTTAAACGACTTTAGAAATTACGAAGATTTTGAATCATGGTCGGTTGAAGATCCTTCTATCAAAATGACTTATGCTAATAAAACAAGCGGAAATGGCGCTACATTTTATTGGGATGGTACTGATGGAAAAGGAAATTCTATTATTCTTAAAACAAAAGACGGCGAAAGCATTGACCAAAAAATGCAATTTGACGGTACTGAAGCCGATGTAAATTGGACTTTAAAAGATACTTTGAACGGAAAAACAAAAGTTACTTGGAAAGGAAAAGGAACAATGAGCTTTTTGTTTAAAATATATACCGCTTTACATGGAGGTTCAGATAGAGTTATTGGAACTATCTACGAAAAAAGCTTAGCCAATATTGATAAAAACCTAGACTACGAAACCAAAACTTTTGCCGTTACAGTAGACGGAGTGGTAAAGAAAACCGAAACTCCTTATATCAAGCAGACTTTTACTAGCGAAATTTCTAAAATAAGTAAAAATGCTAGAATTGTAATTCCGAAGCTTATTCACTTTAGTGAAACAAATGGTTTGTCTGAGGCAGGAAAACCTTTTATCATTTATCATACTTACGATACTAAAACTGGTTTGGCAAAGATTTCAATCTGTTTGCCTATTAACAAAGAAATTTCAACAAGTTCAGGAAGCGATATTTTAGCTGGAAAATTAAATGGTTTCGACGCTGTAAAAACAACTCTTACTGGAGATTACTCTCATAGAAATGAAGCAATAGCTAAAACAACTGCCTACATTAACAACCAAAAAATTATTCCAGATTTAAGCTGGTCGCATCTTGAAATATTGACTCTAAGCAAATTGGATGTAAAAGCTTCATCCAAATTGGTAACTGAGATTTATTTCCCTATAAAACCTAAAGTAGTTCCTGTTACTGCTGAGCCTGTTTACGCTCCAGAAAACACTACCGAAACTCCAAGCGAGCCACGCACAGAACAACCACGTACAGAGCCTGTAAAACGCAAACCTGCTGCGCCAGCACCAGCTCCTACGCAAACACCTACACAAGAAGAAGACTCAGAATTTTAAATAATTTCTAAGGTACATTAAACCTTTTCCTTTAAATTCTGTCTAACTTCTATTAAAAAAGTTTACAAAACAAAAAGTTTGATAGACGAGAAAGAATTTATAAAAGAATTATTAAACCCTGAAACGCAAAATATTGCGTTTCAAAAACTCTTGTCTGATTATCAGAAACCTTTGTATTCTCATATTCGAAACATTGTTTTGAATCATGACGATGCTGATGATGTTTTACAGAATACTTTTGTAAAAGTCTTTCAAAATCTTAAAAACTTTAAAGGAGAAAGCAAACTTTTTTCTTGGATGTATCGCATTGCTACCAACGAAGCTTTGACTTTTTTATCGCAAAAAGCGAAATTAAGCGGCATTTCGTCTGAAGATCTGCAAAACAAAACGATTGATAATTTAAAAGCCGATCTGTATTTTGATGGAGATGAAATTCAAATCAAACTTCAAAAAGCAATTGTAACACTTCCGGAAAAACAACAATTAGTTTTCAAAATGAAATATTTTGAAGAATTGAAATATGAAGAAATCGCAGATATTTTAGGAACATCTGTTGGAGCTTTAAAAGCATCTTATCATCACGCAGTAAAAAAAATTGAATTATATGTTACATCAAATTAAACCTTTTGTAACTAAAACTATCTTATAAGTATTATGAAAACATTTAAATTAGAAAACGAACCCAAAATAAAATCTGGCTTTAAAGCTCCGGACAATTATTTTGATGATTTTTCAGAGAAGGTTTTACAACAATTAAACGAAAAAGAAGTTAAGGTAATTCCTTTTTACAAACGCAAAAAAACAATTTCTCTGGCTGCTGCTGCAGTAATTGCTTTTGCATTACTAATACCAATTGCAAACAATTATAAAGCTAGCGTAAACGATCTTGACGAAGCTACTTTAGAAAACTATTTATCTTATCACTCCAATATAAGCCAATACGATTTAATTCAAACATTAGACGACAGTGACATAGAAAAATTAGGTAACAATGTTACTCTAGAAGACGAAACACTAGAAGATATCTTAGCTGCAAGTCCAAACATAGAACACTTAATTTCAGAACAAAATTAAATCAAACTTAACTCAACAACTTAACTTAGCAATGAAAATAAAAAACATTTTACCGCTACTGCTATTTCTGACAAGTATTTCATTTTTTGCACAAAATGGAAAAATTGATGAAAAGCGAGAAAAAATCAAAGCTTTTAAAGTGTCATTTTTAACAACAGAATTAGAATTAACTTCAACCGAAGCCGAAAAATTCTGGCCAATTTATAATGCTTATGATGACAAGCAATATGAATTAAAGTATCTGAAAATGAAAACTTATATTAAACAGCTTAAAGATGAGAATCTAAAAAATCTTTCAGATAAAGAAGCAGCGACATTATTATCTCAAATAGAGAGTACCGATAAAGAAATATATCAGCTTCGAGACAAATATATGAGCAACCTTAAAAAAGTACTCCCAGCAAAGAAAATATTATTGCTTAAAAAATCAGAAGACGATTTTAATAGAAAGTTACTGCAACAATACCGAGACAAAGGCAATAAAGATTAAACTTAACGATACAACAGCGATAAGAACCCTATATAATAATACTTACTTTATTATTTAGGGTTCTTATTTTTTTATTTAAAATTAAGTCGAACCACTTTATTATGTCCTGCTGCGATTGCAGTGTTCCTATTCACAAAACGAATGGTAAAAAATCCTTTATCTGTAGAAAGCTGCATCCAGTTTTCTCCTCCATTTTGAGAATATTGTATTCCTTCAGAGCCTACACAAACAATTTCTTTTCCATTACCTCCTGGAACATATTGCACACATGATGCATAGCCAAATCCCATATTCTGACCAATTAATTGCCAAGTCTTGCCACCATCTTTTGTAAAAGCTTTATTATTGGCTTTATTATTAGGAAGATCGTAATCTCCTCCTGCAACGAAACCTTGTTTAGAATCATAAAAATCGGCAGTAAAAATTCCTGTCATTTGTTTTCCCTGCACAATTGGCGTTTCTACAACTTTCCATGTTTTTGCTTTGTCGGGAGAATAAAAAACACGTGCTTTTTTTCCACCTGAAACTAACCATGTATCATTTCCTTTTATAACGATGTTAGTGTTACTTGCCGCAAAAGCAGCTTCTCCAGTACTATTTGTTGGTAATTTATCAGACAATAATTTTGTCCAGGTTTCTCCACCGTCACGTGTAACTATAATCGAAAAAGTATCCTCTGTCGGATCGCCAATTGCAATTCCTTCCTTATCATTCCAAAACTGCATGCTATCATAAAATACTTTCGGATTAACTTCTTTATAAACCAATTTAACTTTGCGGTCTTTCTTTGAAACAGAATAAAGAAGTGCTGGATTTGCCACACTCAGCAAAAAAATATCTTTTGAAGTTTGCGCTATGCTTCTAAATTCTAATTTAAGCGTATCACGGTAAATATGCTCTTCAAATTTTTCTTTTTTATCCAAATCATAATAACCAAAACGAGAATTATCAGCCCCGTACCAAACTTTATTTTTATCAATTAGAATTGCTCTAATACTAATTCTGTCTTTAAATAATGTATCTATTGTCATTGAAGTAAAGCCATTATTGTAAACAACGTCAGTTTTATAATTAAATGTCCTAAAAGACATCAATAAAATAAAAATAACACAAAATAAAGAGAGTTTTTTCATAGGAAACTTAAAATTTGGTTAACGCTAAAATACAATTAATTCCAACATAGAAAATTAATTTTCTCATTTTTTTTGATAAGAATATTTGTTATTTCATTTACAGATCTTTATTCAAAAAAGACTCAAAGTCATTTCAACAAAAACACAAACAACTATTAATCAATGTTTTAATAGCAATATTTTAACGCATAAATTTTATGGCACAGTAATTGAATATCTCATAACACAAATAATTTAATACAAATTAGCCATGAAAGCGAATTTACTTTTAATAGCGATATCAGCCTTAGTTTTTGGTTCTTGTGCTGCACAAGGTCAAACTACTGTTTATGCAAAAAACTCAGATATAAGCGATAACTTAGATTTAAGAGCTGTTGCTTCGATGTTTGGAGAATCAGCTAACCTTCAAGATTTTGAAAGACGTTTAAATGACCCTAAATATCAAATATCAAACTTAGACCTTAATGGCGATAACGAAGTAGATTATCTTCGTGTTATTGAGAGCGTTGAAAACAGAACACACGTTGTAATTATTCAAGCTGTTTTAGATCGCGATGTTTATCAAGACATTGCAACTATTGATGTTGAGAGAGACAATTACAACAAAGTAAGCGTTCAGGTTGTAGGTAACACCTATTTATACGGAGCAAATTACATTTATGAGCCTGTTTATAGTGTGGTTCCTGTTATCTATTCTTCTTTCTGGGTGACAAATTACAGACCATACTGCTCAACTTGGTATTGGGGTTATTACCCAACCTATTATAGAGCATGGAATCCGTATCCAGTTTACAGATATAGAAATAATGTAAATGTCTATATTAACGTAAACAACCATTACAACTATGTAAATGTTAGAAGAAGCTATTCAGCTCCTGCGATTTATGAAACAAGACGTAGTTATGGTTACGAAAGAATGCGTCCGAACTATAGCTTTGCAGAAAGACATGCTAACACAACCAACAGATATGATTTAGATCAAAGACGTGTTGTGAGCAGAGAAACTAACAGAAATACATATAATACAAACAGAAATTATACGGGTAGAACTTCTGATAACGGAATCTCTAACAGAACATATGCTGATAATAAAAACACAACAAGCAGACCTACTGTAGACAGAAGCAACAATAGCTACGGTAATAGCAATACTAATAGAGGTTACAACTCTACTGGCAGAAGTTCTGAAAGTGTAAACGTTGAAAGAAACACAACAGGCCGCGGTTATTCTAATAACGCAAATAATACTCCAAGAGTAGAAAGCAGTCCAAGAGTTCAGAATACGCAAAGAGCAGATTACGGAAGCACCAATTCTTCTAATACATCAAGAGGATATTCTAATCGAGAAGCATCTGCTCCAAGAGTAGAAAGAAGCTCAAGAAGTTATTCTGAAAACCAATCTGGCAATTCAAATAGAGACTATTCTGCCAGAACACAACAAAGTCAGCGTTCAGAGTCTCAAAGAATAAGCCAAGAATCTAGAGGCGGACAAAGCCAAAGAGAAAGCGGTTCTAGTTCTAGAGGAAATGGAAGAAGAGGTTAATTTTAGAATAAATAATATTTAAAAAGAGAAGCACAATTTTACGATTGTGCTTTTTTTTATCTTTTTAATTTTAAATGCCTCTAATTTGTTTTAAAACAGTAAATTTGCAACCGTCTTTTTATAAAATTAACATGAGCGCATCGCATAAAAACTTACATAGTAAGTTGTCTATTGGGGGTTTATTAATTACTTTAGGGATTATATATGGAGATATTGGAACCTCTCCATTGTATGTAATGAAGGCTATATTAGGCGATCACACGATAAATGCTGATATTGTTTTAGGAGGTATCTCTTGTGTGTTCTGGACCTTAACATTACAAACTACAATTAAATATGTACTTATTACTTTAAGTGCAGACAACCACGGTGAAGGAGGAATTTTTGCATTATATGCATTAGTCAAAAAAACAAAAATTCAATGGCTCATAGTACCCGCCATTATTGGAGGAAGCGCCCTGCTTGCTGACGGAATTATAACTCCGCCTATTTCAATTTCATCTGCTGTAGAAGGAATTAGAGCATTCTACCCAACGATGGAAACACAAACCATTGTATATATTGTAATTACAATTCTATTCGTTTTATTCACCATTCAGCAGTTCGGAACTAAATTAGTTGGTAAATTCTTTGCCCCAATGATGTTGATCTGGTTTGCCATGTTAGGAACCTTAGGAGCAATTCAGGTATCGAATTATCCAGAAGTAATTAAAGCGATTAATCCATACTACGCTTATCATTTACTATCGATACACCCTGATGGTTTCTTCGTTTTAGGTTTCGTATTCTTATGTACAACTGGAGCAGAAGCATT
>NZ_DHEI01000088.1:832-13275 GCF_002399805.1 Flavobacterium sp. UBA4854 | reverse complement strand
GAAAACGGAAACCCGTTTTACTTAATTATGCCACATTGGTTTTTACCATTCGGAATTGTAGTTGCAACTCTTGCAGCTGTAATTGCATCTCAGGCACTTATTTCTGGTTCGTTTACTTTGATCAACGAAGCAATGCGATCTGAACTTCTGGCCAAAAGTAAAAATCAAATACCCTACTGAAGTAAAAGGTCAACTATACATTCCATCAATCAACTGGTTATTGTTTTTTGGCTGTGTTGGAATCGTATTGCATTTCGAAAAATCAGGAAACATGGAGCATGCATATGGTCTTGCTATCATTTTGTGTATGATCATGACGACCATATTATTAAATTACTACTTAATCATGAAACGTGTAAAACTGTACTTCATGGTACCGTTGATTACTATTTATTTATTGATTGAGTTTAGTTTCCTTTTCGCTAATATTACCAAATTTGCAGAAGGTGGTTATGTAACCCTAATCATTGCCAGTATGCTAATTTCTGTAATGACAATTTGGTATTTGGCTAAGAAAATCAACAAAAACTACACTAAAGTGGTTAAGGTTGACGATTACAAACAAGTTCTTGTTGAGTTAAGCCAAGATTTATCTATTCCGAAATATGCTACGCATTTGGTTTATATGACCAACGCTAATCGTGTAGATGAACTAGAGGAAAAAATCATTTATTCTATCCTTCAAAAACGCCCAAAAAGAGCTGATATCTATTGGTTTGTTCACGTTAATATTTTGACAGAACCTTATAAAACGCAATATAAAGTAACAGAAATTGCTAAAGACGATATTTACAGAATTGACTTTAATTTAGGTTTTAGAGAGCCAACCAAAATCAATTTGATGTTTAGAGAAGTCATCAAAGACATGGTAAAACGTGGCGAGGTAGATATTACCAGCCGTTACGAGTCTTTAAACAAAAACAATATTATTGGAGACTTTAAATTTGTATTGTCTGAGAAATTCTTATCAAATGACAACGACTTAAGATGGCATGAAAACATTATCATGAACTCTTATTTCTTCATCAAAAAACTGAGTTTGTCTGAAGAAAGAGCTTTTGGTCTAGACAGCAGCTCTGTTAAAATAGAAAAATTCCCAATGGTGCTTCATGCTCCAGAAAATATTGGATTAACGAGAATTATTTCTAAAGAGTAAAACTCAAAAAAAGATATTTCTAAAAAAAACACTCTAAATCAGAGTGTTTTTTTTCTTTTAGTAGCAGTCTGAGCAAGATTCGGTATTAAAAATTTAACTTTCAACCAATTAATACTACCTTTGCACTTCAAATAAATAAAATGAGATTACACAGAAATTTAGTTTATACTACCATTGACTCTTTAAATGCAATTTTCAACGAAGGAGAATATGCAGATAAAGTGGTAGCAAGAGCATTAAAAAAAGACAAACGTTGGGGAAGTTCTGACAGGAAGTTTGTTGCTGAAACCATATATGAAATTGTTCGTTGGAAACGATTATATGCTGAAATTGCAGAAGTAAAAGAACCTTATGACAGAGACAATCTATGGAGAATGTTTGCTGTTTGGGCTGTTTTACGCGGTTATCCAATTCCAGATTGGAGACAATTGGAAGGAACACCTGAAAGAAAAATTAAAGGACGTTTTGACGAATTATCTAAGACTAGAGCTATCAAAGAATCTATTCCAGATTGGATGGATGAATTGGGCATGAAAGAACTTGGAGAAAAAGTTTGGGCTAAAGAAATTGCGGCACAAAATCAGCCGGCAAAAGTTATCTTGAGAACCAATACTTTAAAAGGTACTAAAGAGAGTCTTAGAAATACTTTAATGGACTTAAATATTGAAACAGAATATTTAAAAGACCAACCAGAAGCTCTTGTTTTAAAAGAAAGAGCGAATGTATTTTTAACAGATGCATTTAAACAAGGTTTATTCGAAGTTCAAGATGCCAACTCACAATTGGTTGCAGGTTTTCTAGATGTAAAACCAGGAATGCGAGTTGTAGATACTTGTGCAGGAGCAGGTGGAAAAACATTGCATATGGCTTCTTTAATGGAAAATAAAGGGCAATTGATTGCAATGGACTTGTACGAAAGCAAATTGAAGCAATTGAAATTAAGAGCAAAAAGAAATGGTGCTTTTAACATTGAATACAGAATCATCGATAGCACAAAAGTGATCAAAAAATTACACGAAAAAGCTGATCGTGTTTTGATCGATGCGCCTTGTAGCGGATTAGGTGTTTTGAAAAGAAACCCAGATTCTAAATGGAAATTACAACCTGAATTTATCGACAACATTCGTAAAGTACAGAGCGAAGTTTTGGAAAGCTATTCTAAAATTGTAAAACCAGGAGGAAAATTAGTTTATGCAACTTGTTCTGTTCTTCCATCAGAAAACCAAGAGCAAGTAGAGAAATTCTTAAAAACAGAAATCGGACAGCAATTTACTTTTATTGAAGATCGTAAAATGTTAGCTTCAGAATCTGGTTTTGATGGATTTTATATGGCACTTTTGGAAAGAAAAAAATAAAATCAAATTCGAATATATTAAAAATCCCAAATTTCAATCTTAGTTATTGAAATTTGGGATTTTTAATTGTCTATGTCTTTCTACTTAGTCAACTTTGTCAAAGTTTTGAACTTTGACAAAGTTTAAAACTCCAATTTTGGAATTTAATTATTAGAATTTAATCTTGTAAAGTAGGTTTTCGCAACAACTTTCCATTTTCGTTTTCTTTGAATTTTGAAACAAAAACTATTTCTTTTGGTTTTTCATATTTCCCTAAAATGTCAAAGAAATCAGGAGCAAATTCTTGTTTTTCTCCTTCAATGACCAAAACTAATTTTTCTCCTAAAGTAGTATCTGGAAGTCCTGTTACAAAAAACCTGTTGTTTATTTTTCCGATCAATTTCGCTTCAATCTGTTCTGGAATCAGCTTCACTCCTCCACTATTGATTACGTTATCAATTCTGCCTAAAAATTTAAACTGCTGTTCGTTTAGCAATTCAACTAAATCATTTGTTACAATTGGTTCATCTGAAATTGTTGCCACATGAATAACCAAACATTGACGATCGTCTTGAGATATTTTCACATTTGGAAGAATCGAAAAAACAGAATCACCTAAACGTTTTGCAGCGATATGTGTGATCGTTTCTGTCATTCCATACGTTTCATAGATTTCTGTTTTAAGTGGCAATAATTTTTCTTCGAGAGCCGAATCTAATTTTGCTCCACCAATAATAAGTTTTCGCACTTTAGAAAGTCCTTCAATAGAATTCTGAACTTGAAGTGGCACCATCGCAACAAAATCGTACATAGTACTATTTAAAGCCAAAGGATGCAGACTCGGTGAAACGACATCCAATTCTAATCCTAAAATTAAACTTCTCACTAGCATCATCTTTCCAGCAATAAATTGAGTTGGAAGACACAATAACGCTTTATCTCCTGGCTTTAAATCGAAAAAATCGCCAGTTGCCAATGCTGATTGTATCATTGCTTGTTTCTGCAATCTGACTAATTTTGGAAGTCCTGTTGTTCCAGAAGTAGTCATTTCGATGTAATCTTTTTTATCAAACCAATCCAAAAAGAACTCCCCAATAGATTGTTCGTAAGCATCTCCTTCTTTAATAAAACTATAAGCAACACGACACAAATCTTTTGCATTTAAATGATACCCATTTAATTTGAAATAATTGTGAACGTTATTTTGAGTTAAATTTTGCATGTTATTAAGCTTTTAATTCGACATTATTATGTTTCCTGTCAATCTTTCTTTCCAATTTGTCCATCCATATTTTTTACTAAAAATAAAAAGTAAAATAGGATAAATAACTGCAACAGGAAGAATTACATCTATTCCTGCTGAAGGTTCTGAAAGATCTTTAAATATAGAATTGGTTTGAAAAACAGTCCAATCTGAAGTAACCAATAATGCACCTACAAGATTATTTGCGGCATGAAAGCCGAGTGCCAATTCCATTCCCTCATCCATTAATGTTATAATACCAAGAAACAATCCAGTTCCTATATAATAAATCATGATAATATTTCCCATTTTGCCAACTTCTGGATTTGTCCAGTGCATTGAACCAAATATAACAGAAGTCATTAAGAGTGGAAACCACCTGTTCTGAGCCAAATTGGCAAATCCCTGCATTAAGTATCCTCTAAAAACATATTCTTCCGTACTGGTTTGAATCGGAATTAAAATACATCCTAAAATTACTAATATTAAAAAAGGCACTAACTTAAATTGCAATACAAATTGCTCTGGAGACCTTAAATAGACAAACAAAAAACTAAGCAATGAAAAAAATGCCCATAAAAAGAAAGAAAACCAGATTCGTTTCCAATCTACTTTAGATCTTGAAGTGGCAATCGACAATAAGGTTTGATGATGAATAAATTTTACAACAAAATAAATCCCTGCAAAAGCAAAAACAAAAGAAATCATTACCAAAAAAAGCGTCGTATTTGAATCGAACATAGTCATAATGCCCTCGTTGGTAGTCGGAAAAGCAATATGCTCTGTAAACGTTTTATAAAATACAGCTGCCGAAATTGGAATTTGCCCAACAAAAGATGCCGAAATAATAAATACAGATCCTAAAAGATATTTCCAAAATTTATTTTCAGGTTTAATCCCTTGCTCTAAAAACATAAATTTAAAATTTTAAAAAATGAGAATTCAAATTCGATAAGTTAATCTTACTTTTGATATTGCAAAAATATCTCTTTTTTATTTTAAGAATATTTGAAACATCTAAATATAACAAAATGATACAAATTTACCATAATCCGAGATGCGGAAAATCAAGAAACTGCCTTGCTTTTATTGAAAAATCGAATCAAGATTTTGAAATCATACCTTACTTAACTGAAACTCCAACTTTTGAACAGCTTAAAACATTATTGGGACAACTAAACCTTGAACCAATTCAGCTTATTAGAACCAAAGAAAAAATCTGGATCGAGAATTTTAAAGGCAAAACTTTGAGCAATGATGAGATTATAAATGCAATGGCAGAAAATCCTATTTTAATTGAACGTCCGATTGTTGTAAAAGACGGAAAAGCCATAATTGGCCGTGATCCTGATTTAGTTGCTTCTTTTTTAGATTGATTCTAAAATATCTTATTAACATTTTTTTGTGATTTCTCTCTTTAAACCAAAAACTACATTTGCCGTCTAAAGGATTAAAGAAAAACCAGAAAATGAAAAAAATCAAATTTGCAGTATTACTTGTGTTCTTATTTACAAGTTTTTACAATTACTCTCAGCAAGGAAGCCCTGGAGGCAAAAACAAAGTTAAAGTCACCGGAAAAGTTTTCGAGAAAGTAAGCAAACAACCGTTAGAATACGCTACCGTTTCGATTACTGCACCTAATGATACAAAAGTAATTGCAGGAGGTATTACCAATCCAAAAGGAGAATTTGAGGTTGCTGTTGCGCCTGGAACTTACGATATTAAAGTTGAGTTTATTTCGTTTAAAGCAACTGAAATTAAAGGAAAAAGCATTAAAGACGACACTAATTTAGGCGTAGTGAATTTGTCGGAAGACGCTGCGCAACTGAATGAAGTTGTTGTTCGTGCCGAAAAATCGACTGTTGAGATTAAACTAGACAAAAAAGTTTACAACGTTGGTCAAGATATGATTGTAAAAGGCGGAAGTGTAAGCGATGTTTTAGACAACGTTCCATCTGTCTCTGTTGATACTGAAGGAAATGTAAGTTTAAGAGGAAGCGACAATATTCGTATTTTAATTGATGGAAGACCTTCGCAAGCTATAAATATGGCAGAAGCATTAAGACAGCTTCCTGCAGATGCAATTGACAAAGTTGAAGTAATCACTAATCCATCAGCACGTTATGATGCTGAAGGTGGTTCTGGAATCATCAATATCATTCTAAAAAAAGGTAAAAATCAAGGTTTCAACGGAACTTTTATTGCTTCAACAGGTCTACCAGAAACTTATGGTTTAAGTGCCAATTTGAACTATAAAACTAAAAAATTAAACTATTTTACAACTGCTGGATACAACTACAGAACTACAGAAGGAGCTGGTAAAACAAATTCTGAATATTTTAATCCAGACGAAACAATAAAAAATTACTTAGATGAAGATCGTGACACAAAACGTGTTAGAAAAGGTTTTAACGGAAGAGCTGGTGTTGAATGGACAATAACTCCATCTACATTTTGGACAAACGCCATCAACTATCAAAAAAATTCAGGAGACGATAGAGATTTAATTAATTACTACAACTACGATGCTGCCCATAATTATACAGGAACATCTTATCGTTTAAACAATGCAGATACTGGAAGCGAAAACTTTGAGTATACTTCTAATTTAATTAAAAACTTTAACGACAAAGGACACAAACTTACTGCAGATCTTTCTATTTCAAGAAACACAGACGACAGCTTTAGTGAAATTACTGCTTCACCAAATTTCAATAATACATTAAATGATCAAATCCAAAAACAAGTTTTGTTTCAAGCTGATTATGTATTGCCTTTAGGAAAAGCTGGACAATTTGAAGCGGGTTATAAAGGAAGTTTTGGCGATTTGAATAACGAATATTATGTAACAGATAATGATGGAGCAAAAAATCCAAATTTATCAAATACATTAGAGTATAAAGAAAACATTAATGCTCTTTATACACAATATGGTTTTAAAGTAAATAAATTCTCTTATTTATTTGGTTTAAGATGGGAAGACACAGATATTCATGTGAATTTATTAGACAATAGCGTTTTCAATACTAAAAAATACAACAACTTATTCCCAAGTGCTTTTATTAGTTATGAAATCTCAGATCAAAGCAACTTCACAGCAAGTTACAGCAAACGTTTGACTAGACCTAGAGGACGTTTCATGAATCCTGCCGTGAACTATTCAAGTAACATCAATATCTTTCAAGGAAATCCAGACCTAGACCCTTCTTTAACAGACAAATATGACATTGGTTATATCAAGAAATGGAATAAAGTAACATTCAATACATCTGCCTATTTTGAAGATACAAAAGACGTTTTCAGTTTTGTGAGATCTCCTACTGGTGATGTGGTAACTCCTGATGGTGATGTAGTAACTCCAGCACCAGGCCAAACAGTTGAAGGTACGCCTGTTATTAAAAGTATGCCTATTAACTTAGGACAAGAGCAAAAATTTGGTTTCGAATTTACATTAAATTACACACCATTCAAATGGTGGAGATTAAACAGTAACTTCAACTTTTTTAACGTAAAAACAACTGGAGAACACAGCTATACAGATACACAAGGAAATGAGATTGTTCAAAATTTAGACAATCAGGCTAATTCTTGGTTTGCAAGATTAAACTCTAAAGTAACGCTTCCTTACAAAATTGACTGGCAGTTAACTGCAATGTACAACGGAGAACAAAAAACAGCTCAAGGTAAAAACTTAGGCCAATTTGGAATGAATACTGCTTTCAGTAAAGATGTAATGAAAGATAAAGGAACGATTGCTTTCAATATTAGCGACGTTTTCAATTCAAGAAAAATGAGATCTTATACTTATTTAGATGATGTGACTTCATATAGTGAATTCCAGTTCCGTAAACGTCAATTTAATTTATCGTTCACTTACCGTTTCAATAAACCGAAAAGTGAAAGAGATAAAAACGCACAGCCTAAAAATGATAGCGGCGGCGAAGGTGGCGGAGATTTCCCTGGATAATCTCTGTTAAATTTCAATACTAAAAATCCTAATTCCAAGTTTTAAAATTGGAATTAGGATTTTTGGTTTTTACCATATTCCAATTTGGAGCTTCGCTATTCAATATTTCCTTACTTTCAAGCATAAAAAAAAGGACTCGTAAAACGGGTCCTTTTTTTATGACATCAATCTAAAATTAAATAGATTGTTCTTCTTGTCTTTTTCTAGCTCTTTTTTCTTTGATCATTTCCCAGCTAGCTCCCGTAACCCAATAAGATACGAAACCAACCAAGAAAAACATTAACCAAAACCCTATAGTTAGTATGGTTAAGAAAAGTAAAAAGCCTAAGTACTGTGAAAATTCAAACATGTTTTCCGGAATTTTTGAATGTTACGACAAATGTAGGGTATATATTTTTTCTCAGCAATAAAATCTAAATCAATTTTCGTTAAATAACATTTATCCGTATATTTATACTCATTTTAAATAAGCTTTTTTAGAACTTGAAATCCTTTAAAATAAAGAGCTCAGACAAATTGCAATAATTTTCAGGAGCTATTTCTGCTGTCCGCTATATTCCCGATAAACAAAAACTACGGCTAAAAAGCCTTGTTTTTCTAAATCGGGAGATGCCGCTACCATCAGGGCTAAAAGACTCATTTTCAAAAGAAGTTTTTGTTTTAAAACAAAACATCTCACATTTTACGAATAACATTTTACATAAAACATAATGAAATATAGAATAGAAAAAGACACCATGGGTGAAGTTAAAGTCCCAGCCGATAAATATTGGGGTGCACAAACAGAACGTTCCAGAAACAATTTCAAAATCGGACCAGCAGCATCAATGCCAAAAGAAATCATTGAAGGTTTTGCCTATCTAAAAAAGGCAGCAGCTTATGCCAATTATGATTTAGGAGTTCTGCCAATCGAAAAAAGAGATGCAATTGCCGCAGTTTGCGACGAAATTCTAGAAGGCAACCTAGATGATCAATTTCCACTTGTAATCTGGCAAACGGGTTCTGGAACACAAAGCAACATGAACGTGAATGAAGTAATCGCTAATCGCGCTCAAGTTCTTAAAGGTTTTGAAATTGGCGAAGGCGAACAATTTATTAAAGCCAATGATGACGTAAACAAATCACAATCATCAAATGACACTTTTCCAACAGGAATGCATATCGCGGCTTATAAAATGGTTGTAGAAACTACAATTCCAGGTGTAGAAAAACTTCACGCTACTTTAGCAAAAAAAGCCGCAGAATATAAAGACGTTGTCAAAATCGGACGTACGCACTTAATGGATGCAACACCTTTAACTCTTGGACAAGAAATTTCAGGTTATGCAGCTCAACTAGCATTCGGATTAAAGGCTTTAAAAAACACTTTAGCCCACTTATCTGAAATTGCTTTAGGCGGAACAGCAGTTGGAACTGGATTAAATACTCCAAAAGGTTATGATGTAAAAGTAGCCGAATATATTGCCAAATTTACCAATCATCCTTTTATAACGGCAGAAAACAAATTTGAAGCTCTTGCAGCACACGATGCGATTGTAGAAACACACGGAGCTTTAAAACAATTAGCCGTTTCCTTAAATAAAATTGCTAATGATGTAAGAATGTTAGCTTCTGGTCCACGTTCTGGAATTGGAGAAATCCACATTCCTGAAAACGAGCCTGGTTCTTCTATCATGCCAGGAAAAGTGAATCCGACGCAATGCGAAGCTTTAACAATGGTTTGTGCACAAGTTATCGGAAACGATATGGCAATTGCAGTTGGAGGAATGCAAGGTCATTATGAATTGAATGTTTTTAAACCTGTTATGGCGGCCAACTTTTTACAATCGGCACAATTATTAGGAGATGCTTGTGTTTCTTTTGACGAACATTGCGCACAAGGAATCGAGCCAAATCATAAAAGAATCAAAGAATTGGTAGACAATTCATTAATGCTAGTTACAGCCTTAAATACTAAAATTGGATATTACAAAGCGGCAGAAATTGCCCAAACTGCACATAAAAATGGAACAACATTAAAAGAAGAAGCTGTTCGTCTTGGTTATGTAACTCCAGAAGATTTTGATGCTTGGGTGAAACCTGAGGATATGGTTTAATTTCAAGTTATGAATTATGAGTTATGAATTATGAGTTATGAGTTAACTTACTAAATCATAATTTTCCTAAAGCAAAAAGGTAAAAACATACTGTTTTTACCTTTTTTTACATTTAACAATGAGCAAAACTCATAATTCATAACTCATAATTCATAACTTATTTACCGTCTACATAATCCTGTAAATAGCTAAATCTCTCCGTCAATTTTCCGTTTTCAGTGATTTTGGCGCGTTTTAGAATTCCATCTTTATCACCGTTGAAGAAAGCTGGAATTACGTGCTCCATAAACTGTTCTCCAAAACCTTCGCTTGCATCTTTCGGAATTTCGCACGGCAAATTATCTACCGCCATAACAGCAACTGCTGCAGGGTGAAAGAAATCTACTTCTCTATCTTCTAAAGGAAAATAACCATACAAAGGCTCTTCGATTGTCGAAGAACGAATTGTACAAGCAATTGGCCCGTTAACATCACAAGAAATATCGGCTACAACTTTCAATTTGCAATCATTTGCATTCAGCATTTCTTTCGTTAAAATCATTGGAGCATTGCTCGCATAAAAATGTCCCGCAAAATAAATATCAGACACTTTAGTAAATCTCTCAAAATCAGATTCGTATTCTTCTGGATGATGAACAAAATCCACAAAATCTAAAACCTGTCCATCTTTTCTTTTATTATATTCTAAAACATCAAGCTGTACGTAAACCGCTTGAGCATATTTTTTAGTCAAATAATTATCTATTGTAATCTCCTTTATTTTTATTGCATCCAAAATCTCTTTTGCTCCGCTCCCAACCTTTCCAGTTCCTGTAACTACAAACTTAAGAGCTGGCATTGTGATACGTTTTAAATGCTTGATCAAATCTTCTTTTCCAGAAAGTGTTTCTGCTTTTGGAAGCTTGAACAATTCGAATTTAATTCCGAAAGCTCTAATTCCGTTATAAACACCAACCATTCCGGCATATCTTCCGAAACCAATTAAACGACGATCATGTTCATCTACAATTGTTTCATGGTCGTATAAATCAATGTTTTTTTCTAAAATTGCCTGAAGTAATTTTCTATTATGAGGCTGTTTTTTAATTGTATGAGAAAAAAAGAAATATGCTTTGTTTGGAATCAAATCTGTTACTGGAACTTCTTTTACGCCAAATAAAACATCACAATCAGAAACATCATCAGCAACTGTGATTCCCATATTTTTATAATCATCATCAGAAAAAATTCTAATATCTGAACTTTCAACTTTTACAGAAGCATCATGATATAACTGTTTTAATTTTGTCAATTCATTAGGTGAAAATACAACTCTTCTATCCGGCGGATTTTTTCTTTCTTTTATGATTCCAAATTTCATCTAAACTGATTTTTTTAATATTTAAAATATAACTTTTTTCACTGTATTTGTTTCAAATATAACAATTTTAGTTAAATTTTTGTTTTAAAAATTCTATTTAGAATGTTTCAAAACCGTTAAAAGCTGAAAAACAAACAAATAAATTTAACGATACTTAAAATTATGTTAAAATAGATAATTATAAGCCTCAGAATTGAGAAAACAACAAAATTGAATTCGATATATTTGTTTTTAAAGAACGATGCAAATGATTTTCCTTAAAAAAACAAAGATACCACAAATACTTTTTTCTATACTAGTTTTAAGTTCTTGTGGTCAAAACAAAAAAACAGCAACAGATACAACTCAGACAGTCGAAGATACATTGCCAAAAATGAAGCCGTTAGGAGCTGAAAAAACAGTTTCGCAAGCTTATAAAAATTCGGTTGTCGGTAGAATAAATCACTTTTATAATAAAAATTGGCCTAATAACACCATGAACGGAAGCTTCTTGGTTGCCAAAAATGGACAAATTTTATTTGAAAGATACAATGGCTTTGCCAATAAAAATGAAGGCACTAAAATAACACCCGAAACACCTGTTCAAATTGCTTCTGTAAGTAAAGTTTTGACCGCTACAGCTGTTTTAAAACTAGTTAATGCTGGAAAAATTGACTTAGATCAAAAGGTCAATACTATTTTAAAAACTTTTCCATACGAAGACTGTACGATAAGAATGCTTTTAAGCCACCGCACAGGAATGCGTAATTATGCTTATTTTACAGATCGCGATAAATCTATTTGGGACAGACACAATCAATTGACCAATAAAGACATTTTAAATATTCTGGCAACAAAAGATATTGGTTTGGAATCTAAAACTGGAACCCGTTTTAGCTACTGCAATACCAACTATGCAATGCTAGCACTTATTATAGAAAAAATTACAGGTTTAAGCTATAAAGAAGCAATGTCTGAAATGATTTTCAAACCTCTTGGAATGAAAAATACTTACGTTTTTGATGATGATAAGGATAGAAAAAAGATTGTTCCTTCTTATAAAGGCAATGGCGTAGAAATTGGTTTTGATTATTTGGATAATGTTTACGGAGATAAAAATGTTTTCTCTACCGCTAGAGATCTTCTAAAATTTGATCGAGCAAGACAATCTCCAGATTTCTTGAAACCAGAACTATTGAAACAAGTTTACACAGGCTACAGTAATGAGCGTAAAGGAACTAAAAATTATGGTTTAGGAATAAGAATGATTAATTGGGAGACAGGACAAAACTTCTATTTTCATAATGG
>NZ_DHEI01000088.1:0-465 GCF_002399805.1 Flavobacterium sp. UBA4854 | reverse complement strand
AAAATTTTAGTAGAAAGTAATTTCAAATACTCTAAATTTGCAGACTCATTTTTGGGGTCGACTGGTTTTGACAGCGAGTCGAATTGAACAGTAAGCACGTCGAGCATTGAGACCTTGCTCGTAAATATAAGATCTCAAACTTTTACACGGCGAAAATAATTACGCTTTAGCTGCATAATCCGAATCATAGTACGATTGCGCCACGTCTCTACAAGGTAGAGAAGCTGGATTCTCCTGGAAAGCCTTGGTTTGTGGCGTTCCGTTCAGGGGAACCGTAAAAATAAACCTAGATTTCTATGAGCTTCGGGTAGATTTCGAAAATTAAGAAGATAAGTGTTGGGTGGTTGTTTCTGGCCTAGCTCAACATCGAAAATTCAATCAGGAAATAAGCGTGTAGAAAGCTCTTTAGTTGCTCGTTTGGACCCGGGTTCGATTCCCGGCGACTCCACAAAAAAAGGAAGATGT
>NZ_DHEI01000150.1:0-8912 GCF_002399805.1 Flavobacterium sp. UBA4854 | reverse complement strand
CAAAAACAAGAAAATAAACAGATTGGCGATACTATTTTTATGAATTATAAAAATGAAAAAAATGTATTTATTGCAGATGGCAACGTAGATTCTATACATTCTAGAATATATGTCAAATTTAAAAATGAATTTTCGAGTGAATTAAACGGAAGAATTATACCGGAGAAAACTAATGCCAATATTCGTTTTAACCAGATTATCTATCCAGACAAAACAGCAGACGGGCCTTTTGGCACAGAACTCAAAATAGAGGCCAAACAGACTGGTGATTATATCCTAATTATTGGACATTCTCAAATGGCGGAAAATCCTTATTGGGGAAAATTCGAGGTGCAATTGGAAAATAAAAAAAATTAGATCCATAAAAAAGTCCCAATATTTGATTGGGACTTTTTTTTACGTTAAATTTTATTTCGTTTTTCTCTCATTTAACCAAAAATATAAAGTAGGAATTAATATTGGAGCAAAAATTAATGTACTACTCAAACCGCCTATAATTACCGTTGCAAGCGGTCGCTGTACATCTGAACCAATACCAGAAGATGTAGCTGCTGGAATTAGCCCCACAATAGCCACAACCAAAATTGATAATAAAGCTCTTAATTGTTCTTTTGAAGCTGTCAATACATTTTCTTGCAGATTATCATTCTTAAACATTGTTTTTCTATTAAGAGCCGATACAAGAAGTACGCCCGACATTACCGAAATTCCAAAAATGCTCACAAAACCAACACCTGCAGAAACATTAAAGTAATAACCTCTAAGAAGTAAAGCTACAATTCCGCCTCCTAAGGCAAACAAAATACAACTCATGGTAATCATGGTATGCTGGAAGTTTTTGTACAGCATAAATAGAAACAAGAAAACCATAATAATGGTAAGCGGAATGGTAAATGCTAGTTGTTTTCCTGCTCTTTCGAGATTTTCATATTGTCCTCCATAAATGATACTATATCCTTTTGGCACGGTTACATTTTTACCTACTTTACTTTGCAGTTCTTTTACAAAACTTCCCTGATCTCTTCCTCTAATATTGGTTCTAACGGTAATCATTCGTTTGCTTCCGTAACGATAAATATTAGTTTGTCCTTCAACAAAATGTATGTTTGCCAATTGATTCATTGGAATTAAAGCGCCATTTGAAGATGGCACTAAAATATCTTTTATCGCATCAATAGAACTTCTGTATTGTGGTAAAAAACGAACTACAATGTCATAACGTTTTGCTCCATCGTATAAAGTTGAAACTGTTTTTCCGCCAATTGCCACCTCGATCATATTTTGAATATCTGCTACATTAATTCCAAATCTCGCAGCTTGTTCCCTATTAATATCAATTGCCAATTGCTCTTGTTCTCCTTCTTGTTCAATATTGACATTCTCAGCACCTTGCGTATTTTTAGCAATTTGTGCAATTGTTTCTGCCTTCTTTCTCATCATTTCCAAATCATCGCCCACAACAGAAACTGCAAGGTCTGCTGCACTTCCGTTTACAATTTCCATAACCTGATCGATAATTGGCTGTCCTGAAGAAAATTGCACTGACGGAATTTGCTGCTGCAAATCTTTTTTAATTATTTCGACCAAATCTTTCTTAGCAATGGTATCGCTCCAGAGTTTGTAATCTTTTAATCCTACTAAAATCTCATTCCTATTGGCAGGAAACGGATCGGTACCATCATCATTACGTCCTGTCTGCGTTATCACGTAAGATATTTGAGGATACTTCGCTATTATTTTTCTGATTTTAGGAGCATATTTGGCATTTTCCTGTATCGAAATTCCAGCTGGAAAATTTCCTCTTAAAAAGATAGATCCTTCATCTAATGTGGGTAAAAATTCGGTTCCTAATTTTAAGCCGCATAAAATAAATATTGCTACTATCGAAAAACCAATTACTGTAGTTTTTTTATAATTATTTAAAAATCCAGATAATGCTTTTTCGTATGATCTAGTCAAATAATCTAACACCACATTTTTATGTTCTTTTATAGGTTTATCAACATCGAGCATTGCTTTTCTATAAACAAAAGAAATTAGAACTGGAATAAAGGTAAGCGCTCCCAACATCGAACCAATAACAGCAAAAGCCAAAGTTAAAGCCATTGGAGAAAACAATTTACCCTCTACTCTAGTCATTAAAAGTATAGGCATATAAGCCAATATAATAATGGTTACTGAAAAGAAAATTTCTCTTCCCACTTCTTGAGCTGCTTGTAATGTGATTTGCACAATCCCATCTTGTTTTTCTTCTGGTGTGGCTGTTCTGTATTTCCTTATAAGATGTTCGGCCATTAAACAGGCTCCGTCTACAATAATTCCAAAATCTATTGCTCCCAGCGAAAGTAAATTGGCAGGAATACCCGTAAGTCTCATTAAAATAAAAGCAAACAATAATGAAAACGTAATAGTTAAAGCTACAACTAATGCACTTCTAACACTTCCAAGAAACAGAATCAATAGAATAATTACAATAGAAATTCCTTCAAACAAGGTATGCGCAACAGTTTCTAGCGAATGATCGATCAAGAATGTTCTGTCATACATAGGGCGCAATTTTACACCTTGAGGCAAATCATTTTCCTGTAACTCAGCCATTCTTTCTTTTAACAATATTAAAACCTCACTTGGGTTTTCATATCGTCTTAAAAGAATAATACCTTCAACACCGCTGCTTACATCTTTTTTGTCTTGAGTAACGGTATATCCCATTACACCACTTGGCGGTGGTGGCGTAATTTCTACAGTTGCTACATCACGAACAAAAACAGGAACTCCGTTTTCAGATTTAAGAACAATATTTTGAATATCTCTTTCCGTTTTAATTGCTCCCAAACCACGCACTGCAAAACCTTGTCCGCCTCTTTCAATAATATTTCCACCGGTGTTTAAATTGTTTGCATCTACTGCGTCCATTACGTTTTTAAGCGTAAGATTGTATTTTCTCAGTTTTTCTGGCGAAGTAATAATATGAAACTGCTTTAATGGACCACCAAAAGTAGTTACATCGGCAATTCCGGGAACTTGTAGCAAAGCAGGTTTTATAACCCAATCCTGAAGATCTCTAAGCTCTGCTTGGCTATAATTTGAAGGCGCTTCTACAACGTATCTAAAAATCTCCCCAACAGCAGTAGAAAGCGGTGCTAATGAAGGCGCAACACCATCTGGCAATTCAGCTTCTGCAAGCCGTTCTGTTACCTGTTGCCGTGCAAAATAATCATCAGTGCCATCTTTAAAAGTAAGTTGCACTACCGACAAACCAAAAATAGTTCTGCTTCTTCGATCTAAAACATTTGGTGTATTCTGCAAAGCTCTTTCAATAGGAATAGTAACTTGCTGTTCTACTTCTTCAGCTGCTCTTCCGTCGTATTGCGCTACTATAATTACATTGGTATCTGCAATATCTGGATATGCTTCTATTTTTAATTTGGTAAAACACCAAAAACCTATCGCCATTAAAACAACACTAATTGCAATTATAACCCAGCGGTTACGAAGGCTGAATATGAGTAAATTTTTAATCATCTGTTTACCATTTTTCTACTTGATTCGTAACTATAAAACCTCCTTTGTAGACTTTTCGTAAAGCCGTTAAAACAGATTTTACCTTTTCATCTTCATCTATAAAATTGATCAGCAAAGGTATTTTATCAAAACTGAACAAATCATGGGGTCTGTTAAGATACCTACTGGCTCCATATCCTATTTTACCATGAAAAATAGTTGCTCCCTTAATTTTGTGTTCAATTAAAAATCTTAAAATGTACTCATACAAAGGCTGTGTTCCTTTTAGTTCATCTTTATCTATATATACTTGTGCTTGTGTCATTGTTTTTTCATTTAAGTATTAGCTATTTTGCAGACATAATCTTTGTTTTCAATACCCAAAACTGAGGCCTTTTAACTGCATAACACCTTTAACAGCTATAGCATCGCCACTCATCAAACCATTATATACGACAACTCTATCTCCTATCTGATTTCCGATTGTGACTTCGGTACGCTCAAATTCTTTACTGTTCTTTTTTACAAAAACATAATTTTTTGCCTGAACCGTAACCAACGAGTTTTTATCAATACTTATGTTATCTCCTTCGCTTATGCCAAAAGAAACTGTAGCAAACATACCAGCCTTAAATTTACCGCTTGCATTATTTAAGCTGATTCGGAGTTTAACCATTCTGGTAGATTGATCAATCATGTCGGCAATGTCATCAATTTTTCCAGAAAACTTTTCATTAGGAAAAGCGGTAAATTGAACAGTACAATTATCACCGCTTTTTATTCTGCTTATCTGATTCTCTGGAATATCACAAATAATAAATGATGTTCCTGCTTTTGCTCTTTTGAGCGCTTCGGGTTCAAATCCTCCAGCTTTCAAGTTCGTCTCGTACTCAATTAAAGCCGCTCTTTCATTGGCCAAATTGGTCTGTTCTACAGATAATGCTGTTTGCGCTTCCAACAAGTCTTTACCCGTCGCTGCGCCATGAGCCAGCAAGTCTTTAGCTCGATCGACTTCTATTTGTTTTTGTTTTATGTTTTTGTTCTGAATTTGATTGATATTAGCAATGTGTTGAATAAGCTGAGTATAACTAGCTGCCAAATCAGGATTTTCAAATAAAATGATATTTTGCGATGCTCCTTCTTGAGATTTCATGACCGTTGCAGAAACTTTTGCAGGAGCCATAATTTGATTGTTAAGAACCGAATTTCCTATAGATTCTGTTTCAAAAAAAACAGCACTGCTGTCTGTAGGAAATACAATGGTTTTTCCGTTGTTCGTAACCTGTGGCAAGTTGTTTACTACCTGATCTTGTTTCTTTTCTTTTCCGCTGCAGGCATAAAGAAATAAAACTATAATGCCGCTATACTTTATTAAATGTTTCATATGTAGATAGTATTTGTTTTTTTAATGAATCTCGACAGTTCTCTCAAATCATTATTGTGCTATTTGATTAATTAATCCTGAAGCGTAGAGTAATGTGATATAACTTCTTCTATATTCTTGCATAGAATCATAATACTGCTGTTGTATGTCAAGCCAACTGCGCTGTGCTTCCAGAAAATCAATAATGGTTGTGCCTCCTCGCAAATAAGAATATTTTACACTCTTTAAAATGTTTTCCGATCTTGTCAGCAGTCCGCCAAAATTTTCAAGATTACTTTTTTGAGTCTGATAAGCATTGTATGCATTTGTTATTTCTGTTCGAATTAAAACCTGCGTAGCTTCCAAATTTTGTTCGGCCTGTTGTTTTAGATAACTTGATTTTTTTATTTCTCCCTGATTTCTTGAAAAAAAAGGAAGTTCAATTGTACCGTATAAACCAACATAAGGAATCATGTTTTGCGGATTGTAAATTAGTCCCAACTCAGGCTGCGGATAAGCCAATGACTTTTGAAGATTGATATTAGTATTGGCAACATCTAAGATTGATTTAGAAGCCAAAACATCTGTTCGTTTATCTAAAGCTTCCTGCAAAAAATCATCTAAATTTGAAGGCAGAACAAATACAAAATCATCATTAGAATCAATATTTATTTCTTCCTTAGTGCCTAGTAAATATTTAAGGCTTAGCAATTCGTTTTTTAAATTCTGTTCTGCTTTTTTTATTTCTAATACATACTGATTGGCCAAGAGAGTGGTACGGTTTAAATCGGTCTCTGTAATGACTTGATTTTTTAAACGCACTTTATTTATAATTACCAAACTATCAAGGTTGCCGCTAGCTTTTTTAACAATTTCCAATTGTTTTTGTGCTGCCCAAACATCAACCCATTTCAGGCCTACATCCTGAAATAAGTTACGTTCTATTTCATTGTAGTTTTTTTGCGTCAAAACCGAATTCTGGCTTGCAAAATCAATTTTATTCTTACGTGTTCCAGCAAGCTGAAAAACTTTTCCTAATTGCAAATTCGTTTGCGTATTGGCGCTATTAAAAAAACCAGTATTAGGCGCATAGTTTTTTTCTGCAGCAACACCAATGTAATTAAAACCAAAAATTAGATTTGGTCTTAACTTTGCCGTCACAATATCGCTTTCGGCAATATCTACGTCATAATATTGCTCTTTGAGAACGGGATTATTTTTCTTTGCTGTTTGAAGGGATTTTTGAAGATTGTAATTAATTTGTGAAATTCCATTGACTGAAGACAAAGTCAACAAAACAAATAAAAGAAAGTAGTGTCTGTGCATGGGTCTATTCTTTATTTATTACATTATAAATATACGAAAAAACCTAATTATAAAACCATTGATATCTAAAAAACAGAATGGTACATATTCTTATATTACAAAATGAAACCAATCGTTTCAAATAACCAATTATCCCTTTATAAATTAGAATTTAAAACAGTTATATCTAGTTAAAATTTATATTTAAAAAATAAGCGGGTAACACTTGTGCAAACTTTAAATTTGCTATTTTAGTTTCATAAATACCATTTCCCAAAAGAGAACATGAATCTGGATTTTTATCAGCCCAAAAATGAAATTTTAAAAAAATATATCGAGGGATATTACTTCATCTCAAAAGATAAAACTTCGGGCTCTATACAATATCTGACCTTCCCAAATAATTTCTGCATTTTAACGACCAATGAAGATATTAATGTCGAAATACAAAATAACGAAGTCACTATAAAGTCATCGCCAGATAAAAACATCATGACTTGTGTGGTTTCTAGATATACCAAACCTATTAAAATTCATTACAAAGAGCTTATAAATGAAGTTACAATCTATTTTAAACCATTAGGAATAAGTCAGTTTTTATCAGATTCAAAAACTATTTTTTCAGAAAGCACTATTTTAGATTTTACTTTTATGCCTGATTTTAATGATAAAATGATTGAAATTTTTAGCTTAACTAAAGACAAACAAAGTCAGGAGCTTGAAGATTATCTGCTTTCTAAATTACAAGTCAAAGATTTTTCTTTTATTGAAAAAATACTTGCCGATATTGAAACTGACGAAAAGATTGAAGAAATTGCTCTGAAGCATCAAATTAGCAGACAGTATTTGAATAAAATATTTACCAGACATATTGGCAAATCGCCTTCGGAGTATCGAAAAATACATCGCTTTAGAAACTCAATTCTAAAACAGAAAGTTAGCAAGAATTTTTCTGAATTATCTCAGTACGATTTTTATGATCAATCTCATTTTATTCGAATTTTTAAAGAACTGACAAACAGCAATCCACAAATATTCTTTAAAAATATAGATACAAAAAAAGAAAATATTTGGCTATTTGTCTAAACTGTTTCCATTTGTACAATTCTGCTATTTTGGGATAATATACTTTTACAAAGTTCGAAACTACGTAAAACCCAAAAAAACCAAAAATGAACTGGCAAAAAATCCATCTTTTTTTACACACCTTTTGTAGATACTTTTTAGCTACAATTATAATCATGTATGCTTACGGTAAAATATTAAAAACTCAATTTGTATCACAGCCAAGCGTGTATGATATGCCAATTGGTTCTCTAGATGGTTTCCGCCTTACTTGGTATTATTATGGTTACTGCTATTGGTACCCAATTGTTATTGCTGTTACACAAATTATAAGTTCACTTCTGCTCTTTTTTAGAAAAACAACTAGAATAGGAATTATACTTTTCCTTACGTTTATGGTCAATATTCTTCTAACAGATTTTGCATATGATATTAATGCAAAAGAAATTGCGATAATATTGACGCTAATGGCTTTGTTTGTATTTTTCTCTGATTATAAAGTCTTCCTGAAATACTTTTTAGAAGAACCTGCATTGTACCAAAATAGCGACAGACCTAAATGGGTAAATAAAATTAGCCCAATCAAATTCGTTTATATTCCTGCCGTATTCATCGGTTTTTTTATCATGTTCAGTATTTTGAAAAATAAATATATGAAAGAAGACGAATTTTATGGAACTTGGGAAAATCTCCAAACCAAGGAAAGGTTACATTTTGAAAACATGAATAATTTTCAAATTAACAAAACAGATCAGGCAAAAAGCATTGTAAATGGAGAATATTCGTTTACAAAAGATTCTTTGATTTTAAAATCAGGCGACAATAACACTGAAGAATATTTAAAAGGAAAACATAGGTTGCATAAAGCCGATTTAATTATTATAACCAAAACAGATACTCTTAAATTTAAGCGAATTAGGTAAACAACTCCTGTCGCTTATAACCTCTTAATTAAACAATTAGCAAACGTAATTATATAACAGACACCAAATAGTTTCGTCTAATTTTATAGTTCAATTAGACGAAACTATTTGGTGTTAAATTACTTGCTATGAATTTTTCCAATCAAAAAAATAGAATATCCAGCACACGAACATCTGAGAAAAAATATATTCTAAAAAGTACTTCTAGCAGAACAAACGAAAAGAGCACTATTGTCTTGTCAAAAAGCAATTTGAGTAATTCATCACAGTAAAAAACCGCGCTTTAAGGCACTTAATATTTAGAATATGAAAAATACGGAAACATGCAACAGCATGCTAAAAGGGAAAACTGTTGTTATAACTGGTGCAAGCAGTGGTGTTGGTCGTGCTGCTGCAGAAGCTTTTGCACATGAAGAATGTAATTTAGTTCTAGCTGCTAGAGGTTGGAAAGGCATTAATGAAGTGGTAGCGTATTGTAGAACATTACAGGTAAATGTTATTGGTCTTTCGGCTGATATGTCTATAGCTGAAGATGTAGAGAAAGTTGCAAAAGAAGCTCTAGAAATGAGCGGTAAAATTGATATCTGGGTAAATAATGCTGGAGTAATGGCAAGCGGGAAATTTGAAGAAATTCCGTTAGAAATCCACCAGCAGGTTATTAAAACCAATTTATTTGGATACATGCACGGAGCTTACAATGCAATCAAAATTTTTAAAGATCAGAATCACGGTATATTAATTAATAATGTATC
>NZ_DHEI01000059.1:4325-12824 GCF_002399805.1 Flavobacterium sp. UBA4854 | reverse complement strand
TAATTAGTAGTTATATTTGTCAAAAGATTTCTACTATGATAAAATTAGCCAAACGAGAAGAACAGATTATGCAGGTTTTTTGGGATTTAAACAAAGCCTTCATCAGAGATATTATTCCATTGTTGCCAGATCCGAAACCACATTATAATAGTGTTGCGACGATTGTCAAAATATTAGAAGAAAAAGGGTTTCTAAATCGGGAAACAATAGGGAATATGCATTGTTTTTTTCCGGTAATTCAAAGAGAAGAATATCAACAATTTGCGCTGAAAGATGTTGTGAGTCAGTATTTTGATAATTCGTATCCACGAATGCTTGCCTTTTTTGCTAAAGAGCAAAAATTAACCGAAAAAGAATTGGACGAAATCGTAAACATGATAAAAAAAGATTCTAAATGATACCTTATATTCTATACACAGCGCTTATTCTTTTTGCTTGCCTTATGTTTTATAAGGTGCTTTTGCAGAAAGAAACTTTTTATAACTTGAATAGATTTGTTTTGCTTTCGTGCATGCTAATAGCTTTTACTTTGCCGTTGCTTCCGATTCCTCAGCAATTCTCCCTTCAAAAACAAAAAGCAACTGCAGTTATTCCTTCCGTAAAAAAAACAGTGGCAAAAGAACCAACTGTTGAGCTGAAAACACTTCCTGTAAATGAAGTTTTAGTAAATGAAACAAAGCAACAATTTAATATGGCTTTGGTCATGCAGTGGATAGTGTATTTGTACTGGTTTGGTGTTATTGTTTTTGCGCTTAATTTTTTAATGCAAGCTGTTATATTATTTTACAGAGCGTACACATCAGAGATTATTAGGGATGGAAAATTTAGAATTGTCGAAATAACAGGCGATAAAGCACCTTGTTCTTTTGCTAATAATATTTTTATAAATCCTGAAAAATACGAATGGGAAACGTACAATCAGATTTTGTTGCATGAAAAAATTCACATTGAGCAAAAACATACTATTGATCTTTTGCTTGCAGAAATCGTACTTGTTTTTCAGTGGTTTAATCCTTTTGCTTGGCAATGGCGAAAAGCATTAGAAAGTAATCTTGAATTTTTGACTGATAACGAAATGCTACAGCAAGGTAGCGTAGAAAAAGAAAGTTATCAATTTAGCCTGCTTAAAGTTGCGGCGCCACAATTTCCTTTGAGTCTTACAACTAACTATAATCAATCATTACTCAAAAAACGAATCATTATGATGAATTCAAAAAAATCAAACGTAAACACCACATGGAAATATTTTTTCCTGTTACCATTATTGGTATTGTTTGCCTGCCTTTTTAATCAACCGGCAGCGCAAAGTCAGACGCTAACTTCGAATGTTAAAAACGAAGAAACTAAAGCGAGTCCAAACACTCAAAAGGGTGTTCAAACTGAAGGAAACTGGTTTGCCACAATCAAAGGCAATAAGGTAGAAATGGAATTTAAAAACGACGAGAATAGCCATTCTACTCATACTTATGATATTAGCGAGTTTAGCGGATTATCAAAAGATAAACAAGGAACATTTTCTCTATCGCGTGAAGCGGGAACAATGAACTTTACCGGAAAATTTGACGGAAACAGCGGAATGGGAACGTATAAGTTTGTTGGCAATAAAAATTTTGCCAAAGAAATGGCTGCACAAGGAATTACATTGGCAGATGATACAGATCTTATGGTTTTCTTTGCTGTAAATATAAAAACGTCGTATGTAAAAATGCTGCATAAAAAAGGGTATAAAAATGTAGACAAAGAACAAGTAATTCCGTTGGCGGCTTTAAACGTAAGTGAAGATTACATCGATTCTATTAAAGATGCTGGAATTGGAAATATAGATATTGAAACGCTGATTCCTTTTAAATCCTTAAACATTGATAAAGCTTTTATTGAAGATATTATTAAATCGGGTTATAAAAATGTTTCGCCAGAAAATCTGATCACTTTAAAATCTCAAAATATTGACGGAAAGTATATTAATGATTACCGTTCTTCGGCAAAAACAAAAAAGAATGAAAATGGAGAAGAAGATGAGGACAATATTGTTGCTTTCAAAACTTTAAACATAGATAAAGCTTATATTGATTCTTTTAAGAAAATGGGTTATAATGATCTTTCAAACGACGACTTAATTGCTTTAAAAGCTTTAAATGTAACTCCAGAATATGTTAGTCAATTCGAAAAAGTAGGCTATAAAAACATTTCGTCTGAAAATCTTGCAGCTTTAAAATCGCAAAATATCACTGCAGATTTAGTTAAGGAATATAAGGATTTGGGTTTTTCAGATCTAGATTTAAATGATATTGTGGGTGCAAAAGCGGTTGGTGCAACGCCAACTTTCATTAAAGCTATGAGAGAAAAAGGACATAACTTTAAAGATCTGGGAAAATATATAGCTTTAAAAGCAGTTGTTGGCAACTAAGCTAATATTGCTTTTGATAGTTAAAGCAATGCATTTTCTCTGTAAATAAAATATTCAAGTTGTAAGACTACAATCAAAATATACTAATAAAGCCCAAATCTGTAGATTTGGGCTTTATTTTTTAGACAACTTTAAAAAACAGTTGTTTTAAAATAGTGTACTCAAACGGATTATTTAAATAAAATCATTTCGTACCAAAATGCTGTAAAAAATGTTGTTGGTCGAAATTCTATTCGAGAGATTTCAATTTATGCTACATTTATGCTTTATAGACTATTCTAAAGCAAATCAGCAATGAAAAAAATATTTCTTTCCTTATGTCTTTTTGGTGTAATTTCTAGTGTTTCAAGTCAGGAATTGGCAAATGCACCAAAGCCTTTTGGACCGCTTCCGACACAGAAACAGATCGATTGGCAGGAAATGGAATTCTATGCTTTTGTACATTTTTCATTAAATACTTTCACAAATAAAGAATGGGGTTATGGAGACGAATCACCAGAACTTTTTAATCCGTCGCAGTTAGACGTTCGCCAGTGGGCGCGCGTGGTAAAAGAGGCGGGAATGAAGGGAATTATTCTAGTTGCAAAACATCATGACGGTTTCTGTTTATGGCCTTCAGCTTATACAGAACGTTCTGTAAAAAATTCTCCTTGGGAAAATGGAAAAGGAGATTTGGTAAAAGAATTGGCTGCTGCCTGCAAAGAATACGATTTAAAATTAGGACTATATCTTTCTCCTTGGGACAGAAATCATCCTCAATACGGGAAACCTGAATACGTCACGTATTTCAGAAATCAGTTAAAAGAATTATTGACGAATTATGGAGACGTTTTCGAAATGTGGTTTGACGGTGCAAACGGCGGAGACGGTTATTATGGCGGTGCCAACGAAACCAGAAAAATCAATTCGCTGACTTATTATAATTGGGATGAAACTTATAAATTAATTTACGATATCGCACCAAAAACGCTAGTTTGGGGAGTTGGACCATCTGAAGCAAGATGGATTGGAAATGAAGAGGGACGTGCAGGAAAAACCAATTGGTCTTTATTACGACAAAAAGATGAGTTGGCAGGAAAAGTACACTATAGCGAATTCATGTCTGGACACGAAGACGGAGAAAAATGGGTTCCTGGCGAAGCCGATGTTTCAATCAGACCAGGATGGTTTTATCATTCTGTTGAAGACGATAAAGTGCGTTCGCTTGACGAAATGGTCGATATTTATTATGAATCGATTGGACGAAATGCTACTTTATTATTAAATCTTCCAGTTGATACTCGTGGTTTGGTTCATGAAAATGACGAAGCAAGATTGAAAGAACTGGTTGCTACTATTAAAGCCGATTTCAAAAAAGAACTATTGGCAGGAACTCAGGTTCAAGCTTCAAACATTCGTGCAAACGATTCTAATTTCGGTCCGCAGAATGTTATTGATGGAAATAAAAATACGTATTGGGCAACTGACGATAAAGTGAAACAAGCTACAGTTGAATTTACGTTTAAAAAGCCAACTGCAATCAATAGAGTTTTGCTTCAAGAATATATTAAACTTGGACAGCGTGTAAAAGCATTTTCGGTCGAAGCAAAAGTTGACGGACAATGGAAAACAATTGCCAACGAAACGACAATTGGCTACAAAAGGATTTTACGTTTAGATCGCGTTACGGCTTCTGCACTTAGAATAAATATTCTGGATGCAAAAGCAGGATTTGTAATTAGTGCAATTGAGGCATATAATGCGCCAACTTTTGTAAAAGAACCTCAAATTCTTCGTGATAAAAATGGCTTGGTTACGATTAAATCGGAAGAAGGAAATGCAGTTTATTATTCGCTTGACGGAAAAAATCCTTCAGAAAAAAGTACTTTATACAAAACTCCATTCGTATATAATAAAGCAGTAGAAATAAAAGCTATTTCGAGAAATACAAAAGAGAAAATTAATAGCGCGGTAAAAACAGCTAAATATGGCGTTTCTAAAGAAAAATGGAGAGTGATTTCTATTTCAAGCGGAGACAATAAATCGGTTGAACGAATTATTGACGGCGATGCAAATACCGATTGGGCTTTTGGAAACAATGAAAATAAATTACCGCAGGTAGTCATTATTGATATGGGCGAATTGCATACGATAAATGGCTTTACTTATACGCCACAGCAAGTTGGAAATAATTTGAATTTGATTTCGAATTACGAATTCTATACGAGCGAAGATAATATTACTTGGACGAAACAATCTGAGGGAGAATTCTCCAATATCAAACATAATCCAATTGAACAGCTTAAGAGTTTTACTGCGGTAAAAGCTAGATTTTTAAGATTTGTTGCCACAGCGACTGTAGGAAAAGGGCAAACAGTTTCGATTGCCGAAATTGGGGTTTTGGAATAAATATAGGTTTCCAATAATAATTCATTCCATAGGAATGTTTCGTCGGTAGAATCAAGTTTGAGTTATGGTTATACGTTCTGTAGGAACGTTTGATTAATATAGCAAAATTCCATTTTTATGAAATCAGGTGTTCCTACTGAACACAATCCAAAACAATATTTTTTTCTACCGACGAGATATTCCTACGGAATATTAAATGTAATCCACTGTCAAAATGAAATAAAATCTATTATTATCTGTGTTTTCATAAAGCGAATCTGTTTTATCAGCGTACTATCTCACCAAAGAAACTATCTTTCTTATTTTGTCTTTTGCCGAAGCTTAGCCGTTATTAGTCGAATTTTTAGTACAAGCGGATAATATAATTCTACTTTTATCTTAGTAATTAAATGGCAAGGCAAATGATTAAAGAAGATATTGGTTTTAGAGAAGCAGGAAAATTTGAAGAAACACGTTTTGAGAAAATTCACAATGTTATTTTCGAATCGTCGCAAGAAGCTTCTTTATTGGTAGCGCAGGAAATTGCCAATTTAATTCAGAGAAAAAATGAGCTAAACGAGCCTTGTGTTTTAGGTTTGGCTACGGGTTCTTCGCCAATTAAGGTTTATGAAGAATTAGTTAGAATGCATAAAGAAGAAGGTCTCAGTTTTGAGAACGTTGTGACTTTCAATTTAGATGAATATTATCCGATGGATAAAAATGATATTCAGAGCTATTATCATTTTATGCACGAACATTTGTTCAATCACGTAAACATTCCTTCTGAAAATATTAATATTCCTGATGGACAGGTAAGCGCCGAGGAATTACAGCAATATTGCATTGATTACGAGATGAAAATTATCTCTTATGGAGGTTTAGATTTTCAGCTTTTAGGAATTGGTAGAACAGGGCATATTGGGTTTAATGAACCTGGTTCGCACGTAAATTCAGGAACAAGAAGCATTACACTTGATCATATCACGAGAGTCGATGCGGCTTCTTCTTTTTTAGGAATTGATAATGTTCCTAGAAAAGCCATTACAATGGGAATTGGAACCGTTAGAAATGCAAAAAGAATCGTTTTGCTTGGCTGGGGAATCAGTAAAGCAGGAATTATAAAAAATACAATCGAAGGAGAAGTTTCTTCGCACGTTCCAGCTACGTATTTGCAAGAGCATAACAACACAACATTTGTTCTAGATACAGAAGCTTCGTCTGAATTGACAAGAGTTAAAACTCCTTGGCTGGTTAAGTCTTGTGTTTGGACAGATGAATTAAAATTAAAAGCGGTGGCTTGGTTAAGTGAGTTAACGAAGAAACCTTTCCTGAAACTGACGGATAAAGATTATAACGACAACGGTATGTCGAGTCTTTTGACGGAAGAAGGAACTGCATATGATTTGAACATTAAAATGTTTAATAAAATGCAGCAAACCATCACTGGATGGCCGGGCGGAAAACCCAATGCAGATGATACTTATAGACCGGAGCGTTCCACGCCGGAAAGAAAAAGAATTATCATTTTCAGCCCGCACCCAGACGATGATGTGATTTCTATGGGAGGAACTTTTGACCGTTTGGTAGAACAAGGACATGAAGTTCATGTAGCATATCAGACTTCTGGAAATATTGCAGTTTCAGATGTTGAAGCTTTGAAGTTTGCTGAAATTTCAAAAGCATTACATCCAGATTCTAGAATGTCGGACAAAATAATTGATTTTCTTCAGAACAGAACAGGAAATGAAATCGATTCACTAGAAGTTAGAAAGTTAAAAGGATTAATAAGAAGAAGCGAATCTTTTGGAGCAACACGTTACATTGGTTTGCCAGATTCTAATGTTAACTTTTTAGATCTTCCGTTTTACGAAACAGGAACGGTTAAAAAGAATAATCTTTCGGATGCAGATATCAACATTATGTGTGATATTATAGAAAGAATAAAACCGCATCAAATTTATGCCGCAGGAGATTTGGCAGATCCGCACGGGACTCATAAAGTGTGTTTAGACAGTTTGTTTGAAGCTTTAAAAAGATTAAAACATAACAGCTTTATGGACGATTGTTGGGTTTGGCTTTACAGAGGCGCTTGGCATGAATGGGAATCGTACCAAATTGACATGGCAGTACCAATGAGTCCTGACCAGGTTTTAAAGAAACGACATGCTATTTTTTATCATCAGTCTCAAAAAGACGGTGTTATGTTTCAAGGTGATGACAGCAGGGAGTTTTGGGTGCGAGTTGAAGACAGAAACAGATTGACTGCAGAAAAATATCACAGCTTAGGATTAGCAGATTATTCGGCTATTGAGGCGTTTAAACGTTATCATTTCTAAGTGCTTTTTGCAGCAATAAAGATAATAGACTATTTCATGGTTTATTTTGGTTAGTTACCTATAATTGAGAGAAAATGCGGTCGTGGTTGGCCGCATTTTCGTTTTTTATAGTTTTGTTTTTTTAACCGCAAAGAGCGCTAAGGTTTACGCAAAGGTCGCTAAGATTTTTTATTCTAAGTCTTGATAAAAACGCAGAGCTCGCAAAGCTATGTATATAAAAATATAGCCACAGATTATGCAGATTAACACAGATTCTAAAAATCCTTTTAATCCTAATAATCTGTGGCTAAAAAAACTTTGCGTAAATCCTTGCGTGCTTTGCGGTTAAACCTTTATATAGATGAATTAAGGATTTTTTGTTTTACTTCGTCTATATAAGATCTTCCAATCACATATCGAAGTCCTTCAATTTCGATGCTGTTTCCTTCTACAGCGTCAATTTTATCAATTGCAATCGTGTAGGATCTATGGATTCTGATAAAATCTCTTTCTGGCAATAATCCTGTAAAATCTGATAAAGTGCTGTGAATGATAAACTTTCCAGAAGTTGTGCTGATTTTTAAATAATCTTTTAAACTTTCGATAACCAAAATCTCATTCAAGAAAATCTTCTTCATTTTTTTCTTATCGATTTTCACGAAAATAAAAGGATTCTCTTTACTATTTTCCTGTGGTGTTTTAGTGGTATTATTAAGGCGTTTGTTGATCTTGTTTACCGCTTTCATTAGTCTCGGAAACTCAATTGGTTTTACCAAATAATCTAAAACATCAAGCTCATACGTCTCAATTGCAAACTGATCGTAAGCACTTGTGATAATAAGTAAAGGAGGGTTTTCTAAACTTTTAATAAAATTAATACCATCCAAAACAGGCATGTTAATGTCTAGAAAAATTACATCTATAGTATTGTTTTTTAAGAAATTTAATCCTTCAATAGAATTGCTAAAAGTATTTACTAATTCTAAATCTTCAATCTGTTCAATATAATTTTTAATAACGTTTATTGCCAATGGCTCATCATCGATAATTAAACACTTTATTTTCATTTGTACTGTTATTTTTGGCCGGTATGTGATTTTTTGTAGGTATAGTTTTCTAAACTTATAAAAGGCGGGGTCAAGTAACTTTTATAACTAGTTTAACGACAAAAATATTCTTTTTATTTTTAAATGAAAGCTTATAGTCACTTTTATTATATCCTAATTCGAGTCTTTTCTTTACGTTTTCAATACCTATACCACTTGACTTGTTAAAATTATCTTTATGTACGGTAAATTCGGGCATTGGGTTTGAAATTGTGAAATATAAATAATCTCCTTTTACTTTAAAGTTAATGTCAATTACAACATTACCAGTGTTTTTGTTTACTCCGTGTTTAAAAGCGTTTTC
>NZ_DHEI01000059.1:0-4161 GCF_002399805.1 Flavobacterium sp. UBA4854 | reverse complement strand
TTAACTTCAAGACGTTCTCCGTTTCTAATTCTTTCCAAATCCAGATAATTCTGAATGCACATAATTTCATTTTCTAAAGTCTGCTTTTTGCCTTTTGTTTCATAAAGCATGTATCGCATCAATTCAGAAAGTTTTAAAACGATCTTTGGTGTTTTGTTTGATTTTTCTACCGAAAGGGAATAAATATTATTTAAGGTATTAAAGAAGAAATGCGGAGAAATCTGCGATTTTAAAAACAATAATTCGGTTTCTAGTTGAGATTTTTCTAAATCGGTAACACGTCTTTGCTCTTTTAAGAAATCCAAAGTAATTTTAATTGCTGTAACAAATGTCATTACATACAATTCGCCCATCATCATGTCTATTGTGTAATTGAGTGTAAGCGTGTTGATGGTCTGTGGACCTTCTGGCCAGACATTGTGTGTAATTAGCAAATAAGTGAGATTAAATTTTAAAACCACCATTATAAAAATAGCGGACAATACGGTTACTATATATAGGAAGTATTTTTTACGGTAAACCAAATAGGGCATTAAAACCAAAATATTCAGATAACATAATGCCATGTGAATAGGAAATCCGAGTAAAGTAGTTTTTAAAGAGTAAATGTAATCGTTAAAATAGCTTCCCCATCGGAATGTATTAAACACAAAATACGTCAACCAAAAGTAAACATGATAACGTATAGGTAAACTATAAGGTTTGCTGGAGTTGAAAATCATAATCGTAGAAAAGAATGTCGTTTGTTACTATTTTTTGATGTTTAGAGCTGTTTAAATGTCGTCCGTCTAAAAATATTTTGGTAAAAGTTGAATTTGTATAAATTTAAAGTTAAATTAATATTGTTTTGATATGAGGAAAATTACGCTGCTTTCTCTGACGGTAATTTTTACTGCAAGTTGCAAAATAAATGTAGATAAAAATAAACATCCGCAAAGTTTTGCAACAAATTATGTTGATCCTTTTATAGGTACTGGAGGCCATGGACATACATATCCTGGCGCAACAGTTCCGTTTGGGATGCTTCAAGTGAGTCCAGATAATGGAATTTCTAGTTGGGACTGGTGTTCGGGCTATCATTATTCTGACTCCATAGTTTCTGGATTTAGTCATTTACATTTAAGCGGGACAGGAATCGGTGATTTGGCAGATATTTTATTTATGCCGACAGACAAAAAGTTAGACTTAACCGCCAAAGCCGCTTCACGCGATTTCTTACCGTATAAATCAAAATATAATCATGTTAACGAAAAAGCAATACCGGGTTATTACCAAGTTTTTCTTGAAGATCCTAAAATCAATGTAGAATTAACTTCTACGCAAAGAACCGCATACCATAAGTATACCTATAATAATAACGACACACAATCTGTTATTGTCGACTTAGGTTTTGCTATCAATTGGGACAAAGCAACAAAAACAGCTATTACAGTTGAAGATGCAAATACTATTAGCGGTTACCGTTATAGTACAGGTTGGGCAAAAAATCAGAAAGTATTTTTTGTAGCGAAGTTTTCTAAACCAATCACAGAATCTATTATTACGGCAGATAAAAAAGTAGTTTCTGCGAAAAGCGCTGAAGGTGAAAATACTGCTCTTCAATTATTTTTCGATTCTAAAAACTCTAAAGAATTAGGCGTAAAAGTGGCGCTTTCTTCTGTAAGTATCGCTAATGCGAAAGATAATCTAGAAGAGAACAAAGAATTTGAGAAAGTAAAAACAGACGCTTCTGCAGTTTGGAACAAAGCTTTAAGCAAAATTACAGTTGAAACTCCAGTCGATTCTCTAAAAACTATTTTCTATACGGCTTTATACCATGCTCAAGTTGCTCCAGTAACGTACAGTGATAAAAACGGACAATTTAGAACGGAGGATGATAAAATTGTAACTTCAAAAAATTACACAGCGTATTCGACTTTATCACTTTGGGATACCTTTAGAGCTGAGAATCCGTTGCTTACAATCTTAGATCCAAATAAAGTTTCGGATATGGTTAATTCAATGTTGGCGTATTACGAAACCAAAAAGATACTTCCAGTTTGGACTTTATATGCAAATGAAACCAATACCATGACAGGATATCATTCGATTCCAGTTATTGTTGATGCATATATGAAAGGCATTAAAGGTTTTGATGCTGAAAAAGCTTTTGAAGCGATGAAAGCAACAATGATGCAAGACGAACGCGGATTGAATTTCTACAAAAAATACGGTTACATTCCGTACAATTTATTAGATGAATCAGTTACAATCACTTTAGAATATGCTTACGATGATTGGTGTGTAGCGCAAATGGCGAAAGCTTTAGGCAAACAAGCCGATTATGAGTTTTTCTCCAAACGTTCAAAAGCTTACGAATATTTATTTGATGCCAAATCTGGTTTCATGAGAGGAAAATCGGAAGATGGAAAATCTTGGAACGAACCTTTCGACCCAAAACACTCTAACCATAGAGAACACACAGATTATACTGAAGGAAATGCTTGGCAACACAGTTGGTTTGTACCTCATAATGTAGATAATTTTATTTCACTTCACGGAGGAAATGACACATTTACAAAACGTTTAGAACAATTATTCACAGAGAGTTCTGAAATTACAGGAAACAACGTTTCAGCAGATATTTCTGGTTTGATCGGACAATATGCACACGGAAACGAGCCAAGCCACCACATTGCTTATATGTTTAATCATGCAGGTCAGCCTTGGAGAACGCAATATTGGGTGCGTCATATTTTGGACACACAATATAATACGACTGCAAATGGTCTAAGCGGAAATGAAGATTGCGGACAAATGTCGGCTTGGTATGTATTTAGTTCAATGGGATTATATCCTATGAATCCAGCTTCGGGAGAATACGAAATTGGAAGTCCGATTTTTGAGAAATCGACCTTAAATCTTCCAAACGGAAAAACTTTTGTGATTGAAGCAGAAAATGTTTCAGACAAAAACTTCTATATCCAATCGGCTACTTTAAACGGAAAAACATTTAATAAAACAGCCATTTCTCACCAAGAAATGCAAAAAGGCGGTGTACTTCATTTTGTAATGGGAGCACAGCCAAACCAAAATTGGGGTCTAAACTAACTAATTCAAAATAAATAATTTAATGAACATTATTGACGTATCAATCATTTTAATCTATATCGTACTCTCGGTCGGTATCGGAATCTGGATTTCAAGAAAAGCATCAAAAGGACTTGATGATTATTTCCTTGGCGGGAAATCAATCAAATGGTATTTCTTAGGATTGAGCAATGGCTCAGGAATGTTTGATGTTTCAGGAACTTCCTGGATGATTGGAGTTTTATTTTTATATGGCGTAAAAAGTTTCATGTTTATGTGGCTTTGGCCAATCTGGAATCAGATTTTTGTCATGATGTTTCTCGCAGTCTGGATTAGAAGATCAAAAGTAATGACCGGTTCTGAGTGGATTCTAACTCGTTTTGGAAGCGACAAAGCAGGAAAAGCATCACATATTATTGTAGCGATTTTTGCTATTATTTCTACAATTGGTTTTATCGCTTATTTCTTCGTTGGAATTGGAAAATTTGTAACGATTATTCTTCCGTGGGATTTAACGGTTCACATGAATGGTTCTGTTTTCTTAACATCTGAGCAAGCTTATGCTTTGTTAATCATTTTCTTAACTACAATTTACACGGTTAAAGGCGGAATGTTTTCTGTAGTTGCGACAGAAGTAGTACAATATATTATTATGATTGTTGCTGGAGTTTTAATCGCTGGTTATGCATTCATCAATTATACAGATATTCAGATCAATTCGGTTATTACACCAGAATGGAAAAATGTTTTCTTCGGATGGGAATTTGAAACACAATGGAGCGATAAATTCGAAACTTTCAACAGATTAATTGATACTGAAGGTTATAAAATGTTTGGCGCTTTCATCGGAATGACACTTTTCAAAGGATTCTTCGCGAGTGTTGCAGGACCAACTCCAAGTTATGATTTACAGCGTGTTCTTTCTACAAAATCGGTAAAAGAAGCAGCTTATATGAGTGGTTTCACGAACTTGATTTTATTCATTCCTAGATATTTACTAATCACAGGAATTGTAGTAATTGCTTTGGTGAATTTAGCACCAGAATTAAATGCAAATGTAAATTTAACGGGCGCGGATTTAGAATTGTTAAT
>NZ_DHEI01000070.1:31239-32087 GCF_002399805.1 Flavobacterium sp. UBA4854 | reverse complement strand
TTTTCCACTCTTTTAAATCTCCATCAATTGTTATTTTATCAGATGTTTTATAAACAGGAAATGTCTGCGAATAATTATTTATTGAATATAGAAATATCAAAAGGTATACAAATGAGCTAAATTTCATAAAAACAGGAAAATTTTAGCTAAAATAAAAAACAATATGATATATGATTATAAATTTTGTAACATAAATTGAAAATATATACTAATGTTATAACTAATTCAAAACTTAATTTATAGATATGAAAAGATACTTTAAAAGTGTTGTAGTTGCTTTTCTAATTGGCTTTACTGCCAATGCTCAAGGCCTTTTAAGTAAATCAGAAACAGGTTTTACACATCAGGATACTTTACGCGGAAGCATTACCAAAGAAAGAGCTTGGTGGGATTTGAAATATTATCACCTTGATATTAAGGTGAATCCTTCAGACAGAACCATTTCAGGAACCAATACTGTGCGTTATACGGTTTTAACGGATTACAATCGCATGCAGATTGATCTTCAGCAACCAATGAATATCACAAAAGTTACACAGAACGGAAAGGAATTAAAGTTTGAAAGAGACGGAAATGCTTTCTTTATTACTTTGAATGAAAAACAAAAAGTGGGCGATACAAAAGAAATTATTGTGTCGTTTGGTGGTGTTCCAAAAGAAGCAGTTCGTCCGCCTTGGGATGGAGGAATTACTTGGCAGAAAGATAAAAATGGAAAAGATTTTATAGCTTCATCTTGTCAGGGATTAGGCGCAAGTGTTTGGTGGCCTTGCAAAGATCATATGTACGACGAAGTAGAGAATATGCTAATTAGTGTAAATGTTCCTAGAGATTTAACTGATGTTTCAAAT
>NZ_DHEI01000070.1:27208-30850 GCF_002399805.1 Flavobacterium sp. UBA4854 | reverse complement strand
AAATTAGTCGAAGTTCCGTATTTGGGAATGGAGCACCAAAGTTCTGTAACTTATGGGAACAACTATCAAAATGGGCATAACGGACATGATATAAGCGGAACGGGTTGGGGATTGAAGTTTGATTATATCATTATTCACGAATCGGGTCACGAATGGTTTGCCAATAATATTACTTATAAGGATATTGCCGATATGTGGATTCATGAGAGTTTTACAACGTATTCAGAAGTTCTTTTTATCGAATATTATTACGGAAAAGATGCCGCAAATGAATACGCGAGAGGAATTAGAAAAATGATTGCTAATAAAGAGCCTATTATTGGGTATTATGATGTAAACAGAGAAGGTTCTGGCGATATGTATCCAAAAGGCGCCAACATGATTCATACGATTCGTCAGGTAATTAATGATGATGCGAAGTTTAAATCGATTCTTCGTGGATTGAACAAAACGTTTTATCATCAAACCGTTACCACAAAACAAATTGAAGATTATATTAGTAAAGAATCTGGAATTGATTTTAGTCCCATTTTTAATCAGTATTTGAGAACGCCTCAGGTACCTGTTTTTGAATATTATTTTAAAAATAAAAAATTAGCTTATCATTGGATTAATTGTCACGAGAACTTTAATCTTCCTTTAAAGGTAACTTTAAACGGCGAAGAAACTTGGCTAAAACCAACAACTGATTGGCAAGCCAAAGATTTAAATAGCGAAAAAACATCTTTAGCTGTAGATAAAAACTTTTATATTATTGAATCTAATATCACAAATTAATCTTTGTAATTAGTTGAAAAACTGAAACCCAATAAATTTCTTATTTATTGGGTTTGTTTTTTATGAAGAAATCATAAAATTTTAGAATTCTTAATTCGAATGTTTACATTTGTGACAGATTAAGTTCGAATACTTTTTTTATTTTATAATTCTAACTAATGAAAAATTACTTTGGAAGCATTTTAGGTGCTTTTCTAATTGGTTTTACTGCCAATGCTCAGGGACTTTTAAACAAGTCAGAAACCGTTTTTACACATCAGGATACTTTACGCGGAAGCATCACAAAAGAAAGAGCTTGGTGGGATTTAAAATATTATCACCTTGACGTAAAGGTTAAGCCTGCTGAAAAATTTATTTCAGGTTCAAACACTGTTCGTTATACTGTTTTAACAGAAAACAACCGCATGCAGATTGATTTGCAGGAACCAATGAATATTACCAAAGTAACGCAAAATGGTAAAGAATTAAAATTTGAAAGAGATGGGAATGCGTTTTTCATCACTTTAAATGAAAAACAAAAAGTTGGTGCAGTAAAAGAAATCGTAGTTTTCTTTGAAGGAAAACCAAAAGAAGCTGTTAGAGCTCCTTGGGATGGTGGTTTCTCTTGGAAAAAAGATAAAAACGGAAAAGATTTTATTGCTACATCTTGCCAAGGTTTAGGCGCGAGCGTTTGGTGGCCTTGCAAGGATCATATGTACGATGAAGTGGAGAATATGCTAATAAGCGTTAATGTTCCTGGAGATTTAACTGAGGTCTCTAACGGAAGATTACAAAGCGTAAAGAAAGAAAAAGACGGAACTAAAACTTTCAATTGGTATGTTGCCAATCCGATCAATAATTATGGTGTAAACATCAACATTGGAGATTATGTTAATTTCTCTGAAGTTTTCAAGGGAGAAAAAGGAAATTTAGACTGTAATTATTATGTTTTAAAAGACAATCTTGCTTTGGCAAAAGAGCAGTTTAAAGATGCTCCAAGAATGCTTAAAGCTTTTGAAAACTGGTTCGGGCCTTATCCTTTCTACGAAGACAGTTATAAATTGGTTGAAGTTCCGTATTTAGGAATGGAACACCAAAGTTCTGTAACTTACGGAAATCAATACAAAAATGGTTATTTAGGACGTGATTTAAGCGGAACAGGTTGGGGATTAAAGTTTGATTTTATCATTATTCACGAATCAGGTCACGAATGGTATGCTAACAATATTACTTACAAAGATATTGCTGATATGTGGGTTCACGAGAGTTTTACCAATTATTCAGAAAGTCTTTTTGTAGAATACTACTATGGTAAAGAAGCTGGTGCTGAGTATGTAATTGGATGCAGAAAAAACATTAAAAATGACACGCCAATTATTGGGCATTATGATGTAAACAATGAAGGCTCTGGCGATATGTATCCAAAAGGAGCTTCAATGCTTCATATGATTCGTCAAGTTATTAATGATGATGCAAAATGGAAATCGATTTTACGAGGCATGAACAAAACGTTCTATCACCAAACGGTTACTGGAAAACAAATTCAAGATTATATTAATGAGCAATCTGGAATTAACTTCAATAGAGTTTTTGCTCAATATTTAACTACAACTCAAATTCCGGTTTTTGAATATATGTTTAAAAATGGAACGTTCGGATATCATTGGACAAATTGTGTAGCGAAATTTGATATGCCGGTAAGAGTGAAATTAAACGGCGTTGAAACATGGTTGAAACCAACTACAGAATGGCAATCGGTTAAAACAACAAACGAAGATAGAAAACTAGAAGTTGATAAAGATTTCTATGTTACTACTTCTAATATTGTCGAATAAAAATTCGACAATTTTCAATTTTTTAAATCCCAAATTCCAATTTTAAGTGGAGTTTGGGATTTTTTATTGGTTTTAATTTTTTATTCAGTGTGTCATTTCTCCTTCGTCGAAATGATAAATAGTGCGTAGCAATCGTGCGCTACTACCTTTGTCAAAGTTTTAAACTTTGACAAAGGTAGTAGCGCAAATAGTTTGGAATTTAGAATTTTATTCGGAGGCTTCGGGATTAGAATTTAAATTAACGGTTGTTAAGCTTTGCCTTTTCCTTAATTATATCCGCAATTTTTCGGTTCTCAATTTTACTTTCAAGCCAGGAAATAATATCAAGATACAAGAAAGCTCTTTTTTCGTAAGTGTTCTTTTCAAGTTCTACGAAACGAGCGTGCATTTTCTTGAATTCCTTTTTAATATCAGCAGGGTAGAAGTTGTTTAGGTTTCTTAAAAACTTGATAATCTCCTTTTGGACCTCATGCAAATCGTTCATCTTCAATAAGAACTTATAGGTGCTCTTTAGATGATTTTCTAAATAATAATCTTTTCCAAGCTCGTAATGTGCAATCAGAGATAATAATCTCGCGAAACACATTAAATCTTCGCGCATTGTCAAGTTCTTGTTGTTGATGATTTTATCTAAGTAATTAATGCATTCATTGTATTTTTCGTTACCAAAATAAATAGAAGCAATTTTATAGAAAAACAACATTTCGTGATGTTCGTCAAGATGCTCGCTGTGTAATTTTAGTTTATTTAAAATTTCGGGAATCAAATATTCGCTTTCCGCGAAAGTACCTTCTAGTATGTGTAGATTCAATTTATTGTTGTATACATATAAGAAAGACAATGAAGCAAGATTATCATTTGAAGGAAATTTAGGATCTGCAATGGTTTCTTCTAGAAGATTCAAATACTTTTTGAAATTCGATTTATACTTTAACATATAAAGCGATTCTAAGAAATAATGATTTCCTTTTAAGAAAAACACAGGATTCAGATAAATCATATTTGGATTATCATAAAAAAGCTGTACCCATTTATAAGCAAATTTATAACT